>MPSY01000083.1 GCA_001901525.1 Methylococcales bacterium OPU3_GD_OMZ
CGGTGGCATTAACAAATAATTATCAACAAGCCGATACCGGTACAAAAATGATACACGTGGGTAAAAACACCCGGAGTACGATTATTTCAAAAGGTATTTCAGCCGGTAAGGCGCAGAATTCATATCGGGGGTTGGTAAAGGTATTGAAAAGCGCAGAGAATGCTCGAAATTATACCCAGTGTGACTCACTGTTGGTGGGTGATCGTTGCGGGGCGCATACATTTCCTTATGTGGAGGTTAAACAACCTTCGGCACAGGTAGAGCACGAGGCGACGACTTCAAAGATTAGTGAAGATCAGTTGTTCTTTTGTCAGCAGCGCGGGATGTCTCAAGAAGATGCAGTTTCAATGATTGTGAATGGTTTCTGTAAAGAAGTTTTTAAGGAATTACCGATGGAGTTCGCAGTAGAAGCACAAGCGCTTTTAGGGATTAGTCTTGAAGGCTCGGTAGGTTAGCAACAGGTTTTAATAAACGCTCTTTTTGATGGGCGGTTTTAAAAATGCCAATAAATTAGTTGGTTAAAAATTAATTTAGTTAAATACGATAAAGGTAATTATATGCTCAGTATAAAAGATCTACAGGTTAATGTTGGAGATAAACCTATTTTGAAGGGTATTAGTCTTGAAATTAAACCCGGTGAGGTTCATGCCATTATGGGGCCTAATGGATCTGGGAAAAGTACCTTGTCGCATGTTTTAGCAGGTAAAGAGGGTTATACGATTACCGGTGGGAGTATTGCAATAGAAGGGCAAGATTTAGCAGAAATGGCTCCTGAACTAAGAGCAAGAGAAGGATTGTTTTTGGCATTCCAGTACCCGGTTGAAATACCCGGCGTCAGTAATATTTATTTATTAAAGGCAGCGTTAAATGCTATTCGTAAGCATCGGGGGCTGAGTGAAGTCGATGCGTTGGATTTTTTAACACGGGTAAAAGAAAAGATTAGATTGCTGGGTATGGATGAGAAATTTTTGTACCGGGCCGTTAACCAAGGTTTTTCTGGTGGCGAGAAAAAGCGCAATGAAATTCTTCAGATGGCAGTGATGGAGCCGAAGATGTGTATTCTCGATGAAACCGATTCCGGGCTTGATATTGATGCCTTGCAAATAGTGGCGGCGGGGGTGAATTCCCTGCGATCTGAAAATCGGTCATTTTTAATGATTACCCATTATCAACGATTATTGGATTATATAACACCGGATGTGGTTCATGTGTTAGCCGATGGGCGAATTGTTAAGACCGGCGGGCCCGAACTGGCATTAGAGTTAGAGCAAAAAGGATATGGCTGGATTGGGCAGGTAGCGTAATGGCGATTACGGCAGGGTCATTGGAAAAATATGTCGAAGAGTATCCTGAGATTCAATCGACATTGCCGGGTCAGGGACTGGCTTGGTTAGAACAGCTTCGTCAGCAGAGTTGGGTACAGTTTTCAACGCACGGTTTTCCAACGATACAAGAAGAGGACTGGCGTTATACTAATGTAACCCCTCTAATAAAAAAATCATTCCAGTCAGCTGTCGCTAAAACAGTTGCCACGTCAGCGCCCGAAGCGCTAGCTAGCTACCTGATACCTGATTGTTGGCAGGTAGTCATTGTCGATGGTCATTTTTCTAAAACATTATCACAGTTAGAAGGCTTACCTGAAGGCATAACCGTCATGGCTTTATCTGATGCGTTAACGGAGTGTCCGGAAAAAGTTGCAAGCTACTTAGGGAAGGCGGTTGAAAAAGAGGACCATGGTTTTATTCATTACAATACCGCTTGGTTTTCTGAGGGTTTGTTTGTGTCGATTGCTCAGAATGTAAAAATGAAGCAACCGTTGCAACTTATTCATATCGTTAGCCAGGAAAATGTTGCTACCGCTACCCGGAATATTATTATTGCAGAAGCGGGTGCTGAAGGGGTGGTGATTGAAAGCTATTTTGGTAATCAGGACCAGGCCTATTTAACATCTTCAATAAGCGAAGTTTTTGTAGCAGAAAATGCACATTTAACGCTTTACAAATTGCAGAATGAAGCCAGTAAGGCTTTGCATTTTAGCGGCATCTACAGTCAACAGGATAGGCAGTCAACTTTTAATTATTTAGATTTTTCTTTTGGTGCTTTGATTGCGCGCAATGAACTTCATACCTCTTTAGGTTTTGCCTCGTCGTGTGACCTGAATGGCTTGTTTGTTGCTGGTGGTCGTCAGCATATTGATAATCATACCTGGATAAAACATCAGCAAGCACACGGTTCAAGTCGTGAGTTGTTCAAGGGTATTCTGGATGGTCGGGCTCGAGGGGTATTTCAGGGCTGTGTTGAGGTGTTTGAAGGTGCACAAAAAATTGATTCGGAAATGCACAACCATAACTTATTGTTATCGGATAATGCTGAGATTGATACCAAACCGCAGTTAATCATTTATGCAGATGACGTGAAATGTGCGCATGGCGTGACTGTGGGGCAATTAGAAGACGCATCTATTTTTTATTTACAGTCACGTTCTGTTTCAGAAGAGGATGCTCGAGATATGCTGACCTTTGCTTTTGCAAATGAAATGGTCGATAAGATTAAAGTTAGTAGCTTTAAAAAATATATTTTGGCGTTGTTGCTGCAAAAGTTTCCACAAGGTAGCATTGAGCAGGAATGGTTATGAGTGCATTGGATGTGCTTAGTATTCGTAATGACTTCCCGGTTCTTGCACAGCAAATTCGTGGAAAGCCTTTAATTTATTTAGATAATGCGGCAAGTAGTCAAAAGCCAAATTCGGTTATTGATGCAATCAGTAATAACTACCGCTTTGATTATGCCAATATCCACCGCGGTGTACATACATTGAGTCAGCGTTCGACTGATTGCTTTGAGGGTGCTCGTGAAAAAGTGAGGGCTTTCTTAAATGCGGAGAGTATCAAAGAAATTATCTTTGTACGCGGGGCAACGGAAGGTATTAACCTTATAGCGCAAAGCTATGGGCGCTCTACTATCGGTCAAGACGACGAGATTATTATTACCATGATGGAGCATCACGCTAATATTGTACCGTGGCAGATGTTGTGTCAGCAAACAGGGGCGCGCTTACGGGTTGTGCCAATGACGGAGCGGGGGGAGTTAATATTAGATGATTATAAATCACTATTTAATTCCAAAACGCGATTGGTCTCGATTGCACATATGTCGAATGCTTTAGGGACGGTTAACCCGGTTGCAGAAATGATTAAAACGGCGCATAGGTATAATATACCGGTTGTTTTAGACGGTGCGCAGTCAGCGCCACATATGACGACTGATGTTCGCGCATTGGATTGTGATTTTTATGTTTTCTCAGGGCATAAATTATACGGACCAGCCGGTATTGGTGTGTTGTATGGGAAGCAGGCGCTACTGGAAGCAATGCCACCTTATCAAGGCGGTGGCGACATGATAAGGAAAGTCTCTTTTCAAGAAACTGAGTATAATGACTTGCCTTATAAATTTGAGGCAGGAACCCCTGCTATTGCCGATGTCATTGGCTTGGGTGCAGCCATTGATTATGTCACCGGTATTGGTTTGGATAATATCGCAGCCTATGAAGACAGCTTGTTGTGTTATGCAACGGAGCAAGTCAATCAGATAGCGGGGTTAAGGGTAATCGGTGAAGCAGCTCATAAAGGGGCTATTTTGTCCTTTGTTTTAGACGGTATTCATCCCCATGATATCGGTACATTGTTAGATTCCGTTGGAATTGCTATTCGGGCCGGTCATCATTGTGCGATGCCGGTGATGGATTTTTATCAGGTCCCTGCAACAGCGCGGGCTTCTTTTGCAATGTATAATACCGAGCAAGAAGTAGATATACTGGTCAGCACATTGAAAGAGCTGATTAAAGTATTTCGTTAATGGTATTTATCGCTGCCCCGGTATTTTTTATTTAGTCCAATAGTTCTTTTAGTAGGTTGTTTTATGTTTGAAGATTTACGAGATCTCTATCAGGAGGTTATTTTTGACCATAACCGGAATCCAAGGAATTTCCGTGTTATAGAAAATGCCTCGCGTGAAGTTGAAGGTTTTAATCCCCTGTGTGGTGACCGGTTAACGCTTTATTTGGATATTGTTAGTGGTGTCATTGAAGATGCTAGTTTTCAAGGTTCAGGCTGTGCGATATCGACAGCTTCCGTTTCCTTGATGACTGAGATTATTAAGGGTAAAACTGAAAGTGAAGCCGAAGCGTTATTTAGCCAATTTCATAAGATGATAACCACCGAAGGTGAAGTTGATATGGAGGCTGTGGGTAAGTTGGCTGTTTTGGCAGGTGTAAAGGGTTATCCCGCTCGCGTAAAGTGCGCTACCTTAGCCTGGCATACCTTAGATACGGCATTAAAGAATGAAGGGCTAGAGTCAATATCAACGGAATAAGTGGAAGGCAATAGTATGAGTGACTGGGTTAACGTTGTTGCAGATAAGTCTTTAGCTGATAACGAACACATGGTTGTTGATGTTGACGGCACTGATGTTGTGGTTTTTAAATTAGCAGATCAATGTTATGCCTTGGAGGATGTTTGTACCCATGATGGGGGCGATATTGCAAGTGGTCAGGTTGAAGGTGATGAGATAATTTGTCCACGGCATGGGGCGCGGTTTTGTATTAAAACCGGTCAGGTTAAGTCAGCACCTGCTTATGAAGATATTGAAAGCTTTCCGATTCGTATTGAAGATGGGATGGTGCAAGTGCGTGATCCGCGCTGGGATTAAGGCTTTTACCAGAATTTAAAAATAATTGATGCTGCGGTTAAAGAGATAGTTATGTTGGAAATTAATCCGATTGTTAATAAAATAAATGATTTAAAGAACCGGTGTCTTACGCTTAGGGGGTATCTTTGACTATGAAACTAAGAGTGAGCGTTTAGTTGAGGTTTTAAGGGAATTAGAAGATCCTGCCATTTGGAATAATCCGGAACAGGCTCAGGCGCTGGGAAAAGAGCGAGGCTTATTAGAAACGGTGGTCGGTACCCTTGACGGTATGGATTCAGGTCTAAAAGATGCCGAAGAGTTATTAGCCTTAGCCGTTGAGGAGGACGATGCCGAGACCCTGGCTGAGGTGTGTGATGACGTGGATGGTTTTGAAGAAAAAGTGGTGGGGTTAGAGTTTCGCCGCATGTTTTCAGGACAAATGGATGCTAATAATGCATTTTTAGATATTCAGTCTGGTTCAGGTGGAACAGAGGCGCAAGATTGGGCGGAAATTCTATTGCGCATGTTTTTACGGTGGGGTGAGCGCAAAGGCTTTAAAACTGAACTGATGGAAGTTTCAGCCGGTGATGTTGCTGGGATTAAAAGTGCAACTGTGAAATTTGAAGGGGATTATGCTTTTGGTTGGTTACGCACGGAAATAGGGGTGCACCGGTTGGTTCGAAAATCACCTTTTGATTCCGGGAATCGTCGCCATACCTCCTTTGCTGCCGTTTTTGTGTCACCGGAAATTGATGATGATATTGAGATTGAGGTGAATCCAGCTGATATTCGTATTGATGTTTATCGTGCTAGCGGTGCAGGCGGTCAACATGTTAACAAAACTGAGTCGGCCGTTAGGATTACCCATCATTCCAGCGGCATTGTTGTTCAGTGCCAGAACGGTCGGTCACAGCATGCCAACAAAGATACGGCCATGAAACAATTGAAAGCGAAGTTGTATGAGATGGAAATGTTAAAACGCAGTGAGGAGCAGCAGGCGTTGGAATTAACCAAGTCAGATATTGGCTGGGGCAGTCAAATACGGTCCTATGTTTTAGATCAGTCGCGTATTAAAGATTTACGAACCAATGTAGAAACCGGTAATACGCAGGCTGTGTTAGACGGTGATTTGGATCAGTTTATTGAAGCCAGTTTAAAGGCGGGTGTTTAATTAGAAAAAGTAAGGGGTGTAGGTCGCGTAGCTAATTTAAGACCTATGTATGTTTTTATCCTTGATCGATAGGGCTTTTATTTGATCAATTGGGAATCAAAATAGAGTTAAAGAAGATGTCAGAGATACAGTTAGAAGAACAAGAGCAGATCGCGCAAAGGCGTGCAAAATTACAAGACTTGCGTGAAAAGGGACTCGCTTTTCCAACTAGTTTTCGACGCACAGTGATTGCTTCTGAGTTATTTACAGCGTATGAAGCAAGCAGTAAAGAGGCGTTAGACGAACACCCGATTCGCGTTAAAGTGGCGGGCCGAGTGATGACGCGGCGAATCATGGGTAAGGCTAGTTTTTGTCATATTCAGGACATGTCTGACAAGCTACAGCTTTATGTGGCCCGTGATAATCTAGAGGAAGGCTTCTATAACGAACAGTTTAAGAAGTGGGATATTGGTGACATCATTGGTGCAGAAGGGGTGTTATTCAGAACTAAAACAGGAGAACTCAGCGTCCGAGTAGACAGTATCCAACTGTTAACTAAGGCCTTGCGTCCATTACCTGAGAAGTTTCACGGAATCGCCGACCAGGAAATAAAATATCGCCAACGTTACTTAGATTTAATTATGAGTGAGGAGTCTCGTAAGACCTTTAGTATTCGCTCTCAGGTTGTCAGTTATATCCGGCAATTCCTGATTGAAAGGCAATTTATGGAAGTTGAGACACCGATGATGCAGTCGATACCGGGGGGTGCAACAGCACGGCCTTTTATCACACACCATAATGCGCTCGATATGGAGTTGTTTTTACGTGTTGCACCCGAGTTGTATCTTAAACGTCTCGTGGTTGGGGGCTTTGAGCGCGTATTTGAAATTAACCGAAACTTTCGCAATGAAGGGCTGTCGTCGCGTCACAATCCTGAATTTACGATGCTCGAGTTTTATCAGGCTTATGCTGAATATCAAGACCTGATGGATTTAACCGAAGAAATGCTTCGCGGTCTGGCTGAAATGGTGACGGGTCAGACGGTGATCACTTATCAAGGGGAGGACTATGATTTTGGTAAGCCTTTTGATCGGATGACGGTGGTTGAGTCGATATTGCATTTTAACGCCGCGTTAACGATAGATGAGTTAAACCATCGATCAGGTGCTCAGAAGGTTGCACAAGCATTAGGTATTCCAGTCAAAGACAGTTACGGTCTTGGAAAAATACAAATTGAGATTTTTGAGAAAACGGTTGAGCATAAACTGATGAATCCAACGTTCATTACCGCTTATCCTGTTGAGGTGTCACCCTTGGCGCGTCGAAATGATGATAATCCAGAAGTCACGGACCGGTTTGAATTTTTTGTGGGCGGGCGTGAAATTGCCAATGGTTTTACTGAGCTGAATGATGCCGAAGACCAAGCAGAGCGCTTTCAAAAGCAAGTCGAAGAAAAAGAGGCGGGAGATAATGAAGCGATGCATTTTGATGCGGACTATATTACAGCGTTAGAACATGGTTTGCCGCCGACAGCGGGGCAAGGGATTGGTATTGATCGGTTGGTGATGTTGTTTGCTGATGC
>MPSY01000084.1 GCA_001901525.1 Methylococcales bacterium OPU3_GD_OMZ
CTTAAGGCGTAAGCCGTTACAAAATACGACTCTGCCCTTCGCCGATAATCTTGGGGTTTTTGGTAATGTTCCCGACAATCAAAACCCGCAATTGTCTCTATTTCATAATTAAGCGATAAAAATTTATTAATAAATTGCGAACGACTTAACGCACGATTTGGCGGCGATATCTGGTTAAGTGTCCTCGCCAAAACATAATCAAAGGCAAACCAACTCCAAGGGTTAAAGCTAACAATAATCACCTCACCTTCAGGCTTTAACACCCTATCAACCTCATCAAGAATAGTTAAAAAATCAACCGTAAACTCTAAAAAATGAGGCAGCAAAATAAAATCAACCGATTCTGTTTCAAAAGGCAAATAACTGGCCTGTCCTTCAACATAAGAACTCCCTGTCTGACATCGCATGGGAGTGTCAATAATAATAGAACGCTGAACAGTGGCTCCATCAAAAAACTCTTTTTCCCACCCCAAATAACCTATTTGCAATATAAGCTGCATACTTGTAACCGTAAGACTCCGTCGCAAAAATAAGGACTCATTATGTCGCAAAATCCTTCCACGAGGCGTTTCAAACCATTTATAGAGAAGTTCGCTGGTCACAAGATTATTAAATAAAAAATCAATTTATAAATGCGTTAAAATATGTCAATCTTTGATCGCATTATATTGCTTTATTGGCTAAATTAATGAAATATTTTTTTATCTTTGTAAATATTCTTCTCAGCGGCTGTGCTATGCAAAATAAGCTCATCCCAATTCAAGAGAGCACGCTTTCAATTAAAAAAAGAACACCACAAACTCCAGCCATAACTATACTCCGCCCTACGCCTGAAACTCAAAATAATATTTGGCAACGAATATTTGATCACTACCAACTACAGGATATTAACCACCCCAAAATCACCCAAGAAATACAGCGCTATTTGAAAAACCCTAAATTTTTAGAAATCATTCAAAAACGTGCCGAACCCTATCTTTACCTTATTGCCGTAGCAGCTGAGAAGCAAGGCCTTCCGGGTGAATTAGCATTATTACCCATAGTCGAAAGCGGCTTCCAACCTAATGCCTACTCATCGGGAAAGGCAGCCGGACTTTGGCAATTTATTCCATCCACAGGTCGTATGTTTGGTCTGAAACAGAACTGGTGGTATGACGGCCGCAGAGATGTTTTTACCTCAACGCAAGCTGCAACACGCTACCTGAAAAAACTTAATAGAGAATTCGATGGCGATTGGCTATTAACGCTAGCATCTTATAATGCCGGAAAAGGGAATGTTCGAAAAGCTATTAAAAAAAACAAAAAAAAACACCGCTCCACAGCATACTGGTCACTACCATTACCTCAGGAAACACGCAGTTATGTGCCAAGATTGTTAGCACTCGCAAAAATTTTAGGCAATGCAGAACACTATAATTTACCCCAACCCGTCCTAGCAAATAAACCGTATCTGGATTTAGTTAACATTAACTCACAACTAGATCTTAAAAAGGCGGCCGAAATTGCACATATCCCATTAAAAGAACTCCTTCAACTCAATGCCGGCCTAAACCGCTGGTGCACGCCACCGGATGGCCCACATCATCTCCTATTACCGGTAGCAAAAACGGCGCTATTCAAAAAAAACTTAGCTGAACTCCCTCTAGATGAATGGGTCACTTGGCAACGTCACAAAATAACCTCCGGGGAAAATCTGGGGGGTATCGCACTAAAATATCGCACCAGTGTTAAAGCCATCCGTGAAGTTAATCGCCTCTCCAGCACACTAATAAGAACGGGAAAGTTTCTCCTCATCCCGACCGGATCAAGCGGTAAAGACAATAGCTACGCCGCAACCGTAAACGCCTTTGCAAACAAAAATACGGTTAAGAAAAAAGTCGTCTATACCGTTAAAAAGAATGATAATTTATGGTTAATTGCCCAGAAATTTTCAACGCACTCAACTAAAATTGCCCAACTCAATCATCTCAAACTAAATACCTACCTACAACCGGGACAAAAACTTCGAATCCCTCCAAAGAATGGAACCGCCTTCCCCCAACAGTCGTCCATTAGCAAAGCACTACAAAAGATTTATTACACTATTCGCCGCGGTGATTCTTTATCGCGCATCTCTCAGAAATTCAACGTCACAATTGGCAACCTCCGGAAATGGAATAAAATCGGCCGCTATATTCAACCCGGTCAAAAACTAAAACTCCTTATCAATATCACCCAGCCTTCAGGCTAATCCCTAATAATCTTAGGAACAGCATTCAATAATCGTTGGGTGTAAGGTTGCTGCGGATCGTTCAAAACCTGATAGACAGGCCCAGATTCCACTATCTTGCCTTGATACATAACAGCAAGTTCATCAGCTATTTCTGCAACAACCGCTAAGTCATGGCTAATAAATAAATAACTCATTCCATACTGCTGCTGCAATGACTTTAACAAGACAATAATCTTCTCCTGTACCGAAACATCTAATGCACTGGTGGGTTCATCACAAATAATAAGTTTAGGCTGGACAGCCAATGCTCTAGCTATACATATTCTTTGTCTTTGTCCACCTGAAAACTCATGTGGATAACGCATCGCACATTCCACGGGTAGACCAACCTGCTGCAATAATTCAGCAACCTTAGAGTCACGCCTTTCAGAAGAAAGTTGCGGGTGTAATGCTCGCATACCTTCATCAATAATCTGCCCAACTAACATTCGGGGGTTCATTGATGAAAAAGGATCTTGGAAAATAATTTGTATATTTGAACGCATTCGCCGCAATGAGTTACCTTGCAAGCCGTTAATATCTTTACCTAACCATAAAATTTGACCTTCTACGTCAGCAATCAAATTCAACAACCCTTTACCCAGCGTAGTTTTACCGCACCCAGACTCCCCGACAAGGGCTAACGTTTTACCTTCTTGAATACTAAAACTGACACCATCGACGGCCTTAATATGGCTCACTACGCGATTAAAAATTCCTTTTCGAACGGGGTAAGAAATTCTAATATCCTTAACCTCAAGTAAATTATTTCTCGTTAATAGCGCACCCGCATTACAACTATTCAAAGAAGGCAAAGCCGCTAATAAGGTTTGTGTATAGGGATGTTCCGGGTGCTTAAATAATTGCGTAGTGGGTGCAACCTCAACAATACGCCCCTTTTGCATGACTGCCACCCGGTCAACCACCGTTGAGACCAACGCGAGATCATGGCTTATTAACCATAAACTCATGCCAACTTGGTCCTGAATCGACTTAAGTAACGTTAGAATCTGCGCCTGGATGGTTACGTCCAAGGCAGTCGTCGGTTCATCTGCAATTAATAAATCAGGCTCTCCGGCTAATGCGGCTGCAATCATAATCCGTTGCAATTGTCCGCCTGAAAACTGATGTGGATAATCATGAATACGACTTTCCGGTGACGGTATCTCAACTTGTCGTAATAACATCAATACGCGATCATAAATATCAGGGAGGGGTAATTTGAAATGTATCTTAATCACTTCTGCAATTTGGAAGCCAATACTCTTAACTGGATTCAACGCAACCATGGGGTCTTGGAAAATCATAGCGATCCTTCGCCCTCTAATTTGGCACATACCCGTTTCCGTTAAAGTCAATAAATCCTGATTCTTAAAATACACATGATTCCCGCTCATTTGTGCACTACGCGGTAATAACCGCAACACAGCCAATGCAGAAATAGACTTTCCAGAACCCGACTCGCCCACTAAGCCAAAAGTCTCAGACTCGAAGATATCAAAACTTATATCATCCACCGCTAAAACTTGTTCACTATCGGTCTGAAACTGAACCGACAATCCCTTAACGGACAAAATGCTATTGGCCATATTGACTACGCCTTGGATCAAATGCATCCCTAACAGCATCAGCAAATAAATTTGCAGTCAACACCAAAACAAACATAAATACAAAAGCTGCAATCAAGGGCCACCAAACTACCGGCTCTCTCGCCATTTCCAAACGCGCACCATTAATCATATTGCCCCAACTGTAGGTGCTGGGATCAACACCAATATTGATATAGGACAAGACGGCTTCAGCTAAAACCAAGGCGCTAAAATCCAAAACAACCGCAATCAAAATTATATGCATTACATTGGGCAGGATATGTTGAAATAAAATACCAAAGGGTTTAACACCTAATGCTTTAGCAGCCTGAACGTATCCCATTTCTCGTAATTTTAAAGTCTCTGCACGTAGCATCCGACAAAGTCCCGTCCAACTGGTTACCCCCAAGATGAGGCATAAAAACAATAAACGCAGATCAGATCTACTCTCAAGATTAGTAAACGATTCCGGATGATTTGCCATATAAACCTGTACCATTAATATGGATGCCGCAATCAATAGAACACTGGGGATAGCATTCAATGTGGTATAAATATACTGAATTATGTCATCAACCCAGCCACGATAAAAACCCGCCAAAATACCAAAAATAACAGCCAGCGGTAACATAATAAATGTTGTTAAAGAACCAATAACCAATCCAGTCCGGATACTTTTGATAGTTTGATAAAAAACATCTTCACCCACCTTATCCGTTCCAAAGATATGGTAATACATTGAAAGCTCAATTAACCCGGCCACCCCAAGAATAAGGATAGATATTGTTATAAAAACAAAACCGGGGCGATAGCGATGCTTAACCTGTTCTGATTTTTTACCTCGAAACACCCCACGAAGACCCAGCCCTCCCAGACATAAAATAAGCCCCTTACTTAACCCAGTCATTAATAAACTTAACACATCTGCAGTTTTTTCGAGCTCAGGATGTGTTAAATGACTACCCCCAAATTTCAAGCGCGGAAAGGCCCAGATCTGATGACCACCTTCTTGAGTGATGTACTCCTTGCTATAAAGATAAGCCGAAAAAGGTGCAGAATAAGTTTTCTCAGTATGGTGCCATAATGGCTGAGTGCAATAATCTAATACACTGATAACCCCAGAAGAACGCTGCCCTTCCGCTCTGAAATGAATAGAATCTAAAAGTCCAACCGCTACAAATAACAATAATATTATCATGGACACCATGGCACTCTTATTAGCGGCTATCTTCTTCAACGGCCGTTTAAGCCCGTCATGATTCCTGAGCAATACCCCGATACTGACTACGCTGATTAGCAATAGATAAATAAGCGCATCAGTCCATAAAATTATCATCTCACTCTACCTACAGTAACTTAACGCGCGGATCGACTAAGGTGTAACAAATATCCGTCAATAATAACCCAATGACATAAAGTACTGAACCTAAAAAAACCATCGACCTGACAATGGCAAAATCCTGGCGATTGATTGCATCAATGGTATAACTGCCTAGCCCAGGTATACTAAAAAAAGACTCCATAATTAAACTACCCATAAACAATAACGGCAGAACCACCACAACCCCTGTCAAAATAGGGATCATCGCATTTCCTAATACGTGCCTAAATAATGTTTGTGTTTCAGATAACCCTTTTGCCCGAGCGGTTATCACATAATCTTTCTCAACCTCTTCAATAAATAAGGCTCGATACCAGCGCCCACCCGAGCCTAACCCTGATACCACACTGATCACAATCGGTAAAATCAGAAATTTCAACGCATCTATACCAGAACCAAACCCTGATATAGGCACTAATTTAAGCAACTTACTAAACAAAAACTGCCCACCAATAATATAAAACAACGCTGATATCGACATAATCACAACACAAGCGACCACGCCCCAAAACTCTAAATAACTATGCCTAAATAGAACCATCATCAAGGCAGCAAAGATATTAACCAATAACCCTAACAACAAAGAAGGTAATGCAATTGCCAGACTTGGCCACATTCGTTGCTTAATATCAGCACCAATATCCCTACCGCTATCAGAGACACCAAACTGAAATGCAAATAACTTAATAGATTTCTGATAAAAAACCGTTTCAGTTATCTTGTTGAAGGAACCCCTTTCGGTATTTAGAAATAATGGCAAATCATAACCGTGCTCCACTTTCCATTTACTCACTGCTTGCTCAGTGACATGCTTCTGACCTAATTGCATTCTTGCCATATCATCCGGTGTATTCACAACAAAGAATAAAAAAAAAGTCAAAATATTAACGCCTAATAACAGGGGAAATGTATACATAAGCCGACGAAAAATATACTGAATCACATGCCCTTCTCCATACCGGTTAAAGTCAAAATAAAACTTACATTAACGCTCATTAATCACTGCCTTTTTTCGCTGACGATAAACGATAATCGCTGGAAAAATTAAAAGACCTAACACTCCAATCAATAAAGCAAGAGGCCACCATAACGGGACATTCCAAACTTGCCGTAGTCGGTGACGCTTAACACTATCAATACGGGTATATTTCAACTTGTTATTAGCCATAAGATTAGGCTTCAGGTTCTGATACCAACTGTGAATAAGCGAATAACTTTTAGGATAAAAACCTAATACCCAGGGCGCATCATAACGAATGATTTCTTGTAACTGCTGAATTTTTGCTAATCGATTAGGCCCATCAGCTAAATTACGCATTTGTTCAAAAAGTCGATCATACGCATCATTTTGATAATTAACCGCATTCTCACCCCCTGTTTTAATTTTGGAATGTGGGCCATACAGCAAAAAGAAAAAATTCTCAGGGTCTGGGTAATCAGCATTCCAACCCCATAAAAATAGTTGCGCATTACCGGAACGAATTTTTTGCTGAAATCTATTATAGTCTGTTGCTCGAATAACTAATTGAATCCCTAATTTTGAGAATTGTTTTCTATACCAATTCAAACGCGCTCGGCTATCAGGTCCACTGGCTGCAGTGTCTAAATAAAGCACTAACGGCTCCTCTGTAGAAGGGTCAATTCCCGCTTTAAAACCCGCTTCAATCATCAAACGTTTAGCGCTATCAACCGATTTACGTTGATAGCCATCATTCCAATTATAAACATAAGGATTTAAGCCGTCCAAGTCCGCTTCAAAACCAAATATTCCCGGCGGTAATAACCCTTGCGCCGGCACGCCCCGACCATTCATAAAAATTGAAATATATTCCTCATAATCTATCGCAATTGAAATAGCCCGTCTTAATTTTCTTGCTTTATCCGACTTTCCCCCAACAATCGAATCGGTCATATTAAACCCCAAATAGGAGATAGAGGTGGTTACCGCTGTTTGCAGTCGAATCTCTTTTTCTTGTAGCTCTGGTGTCAAAGCAGCCTTTCCAGCACCGGTAAATTGAATCGCTTGATCGAAACTATCAGATGCCACGCCAGAAGCATCATAATAACCTTGCAAGAATTTATTCCAATAAGGGATTGTTTCTTTTTCTAGAACATAAATAACCTTATCAATAAAGGGTAACGGCTTACCTGCATCCGCCAACAG
>MPSY01000214.1 GCA_001901525.1 Methylococcales bacterium OPU3_GD_OMZ
ATCTTATACTTTTGGTAAAACCGACAGAACCAGAGAAACCACTTGGTCAAGTGGTTATGGTTCCGATCAGCACTACGATGGCCATAACCATCGATTCGTACTTCAGACCATTCAGGACCGTTTTATTGTAAAAACTGGTTTTGACTATAAATTCAATGAACGTGCAAATACTAACAGCACCGAATTCACCTCAAAAGAAAACATTGCCGGCTTTTTTTCCGGTGACTTTTTCATTACTGACCGTTTAAGCCTTAACGCGGGCTTCAGACAAGCTTATATATCTTTTAACCACAAAAGTAGTAATCCACTCTTAACCAGTACCGAATCGCCTAATGCTTACAATGCGGCACTTAACTATTCTTTACTCAAGAACGATGCCTTATTTTTCAGCTACCAACACGCCTATCAATCTCCAGATATTGATCGTTTTTTTACTACCCCTTGGGGCCAACCAACTGAGTTCAACGCATTTATCGATACCATGACCATGGATACTTATTCGACGGGTTATAAACATATAGACGATACCCTAAAGATCAAGTTGGATTTGTACTATTCTGACCTCAAAAAAGAAATTTTCTACAATACAGCAACGTACAGCAACACCAATTACGGCAGTTCAGAAAAATACGGCATAGAATTATCCCTTTACAAAAACTTCGATTTTTTTGACGCCAATATCAACTACACCTACACTGATACTCGCGCTAAATTGGGCACCGGTGTTTATGAAATAGGCGGCCAACCCCACCATGTTATTTTGGCCTCTGTTGGCAAACAATTTACCAGCACCCTACTTCCCCTCCAACACCATGGGATAAAACTCTCACATAAATACAAATCACGAAGCTATCACATGGATGACTTTGACAATAGCCAGTTCGAACATCAAAGCTATAACTCCAGTGCTATTAACTACCAACTCTCTGACAATCAACACTGGACGGTCGATTTCTCTGTTAACAATCTACTTGAAGTCGCTAACGGTCAATTTGTCGACTACGGTAATTCCACTGTCGTCTACCCAACTAACTATGAACGCACCTTTTCAGGTTCGGTCTACTATACGTTTTAAGATACTTTAACCTTTAGTTACGGCCAACACCGGTTGGCCGTAATGCCTCTACACTCTGACTCACGAATCTCATCACGATCAAGAATACTCGGTAATCTTACAGAACCCCAAATCACTTAAAAGTTAACCCTTGCTTTCGGTCAACTAATTACTGTACACTTTTCAAGATAGTCACATTCCTCACCCGATAGCTTGTATGAAAAACAACCATGGCGGCCCACGCTCCGGCGCTGGCCGAAAAAAAGGCTCCTCTGT
>MPSY01000085.1:0-2524 GCA_001901525.1 Methylococcales bacterium OPU3_GD_OMZ
CCTATTTGGTATTTTGGTCGGAATTTTCAAGTGGTCAGGAAGCGATCTTGATGATGGTAAGCAATAAGTTAAATGTTGATGTTGTTGTGGAACCGCCGGCACCGATAGAAATTTCTGTGAATGGGGAAGTTATTGCGGAGAGTGAAATTGCTGCAGAAATGCAGTATCATCCAGCCGGATCACAAGAAGAGGCTTATCATTTAGCCGCCAGAGCGTTAGTGATTCGTCAGTTGTTATTACAGCGAGTAGGTGAACGTGGGCTCACGGCGGTTGATGGGCAGGACCATGAGCGGGGCGTAGAATCGGCAATTGAGGCTCTAATTGAACAAGAAGTACAAGTGCCAGAATCAGATACTGAAATTTGCCGGCAATATTTCGAAAATAATCAGTTAAAATTTAAGACTCAGGATTTGATTGAAGCCAGCCATATTTTATTACCGGCGGCACCCGATGATGTTAAGGAACGTCGACGTATGCGTGAGTTAGCCGATGAGATTTTACTGGCGTTGAGTCAGGGAAGTTCATTTAAAGAGCAGGCCAATCGTTATTCTGTGTGCCCATCCAAGAAAGATGGGGGCCATTTAGGGCAGTTAACACGGGGGCAAACGGTTGAGGAATTTGAACGTCAGGTTTTTTCATTAACCGAAACAGGTGTTGCAAAAAAACCGATTGAGTCACGATACGGGTTTCATATCGTTCGAATTGATCAGCGTGTTGAAGGTGAACTCATGCCATTTTTAGCCGTCAAAGAAAAAATTGCAGATTATTTGCAAGAGCGGGTCAGACGTAAGGCGATTAGTCAATTTATTGAATTCACGGCCAGTGAGTCAGAAATAAGTGGCTTTAATTTGAACGTGTCAGATTCGCCGTTAATTCAATAATTTTAAATTCAAAATAGATTTAGTATTATGCTCTTTGGACGACACCAGAAAAACCCGATTAAGATTGCTGATAAAGGAATAGAAAAGTGGTCTTATTCGACTTGTGGCTATTGTTCCACGGGTTGTTCTATAGAAATTGGTATTAACAAGGATGGCAAACCGGTCGCCTCAAGAGGGGTTGCTGATGCCAATGTTAATCGAGGAAAACTATGTGTCAAAGGTCTCTTTGAGCATGAACTGTTTGAGTCCTCTGGTCGAGGCAAAACGCCCTTAATGCGTAACAGTATTCATGATGACTATCAGGAATCCGGTTGGGATGGTGCCTTGGATAAGATGGCCGCTGAGATCAATCGTATTCAGGAAAAATATGGTCCTGATTCTTTTGCCATTGTTTCAACCGGACAGATATTAACGGAAGGTTTTTATACCTTAGGAAAATTGGCTCGTGGTGTCATCGGAACCAATAATTATGATGGCAATACGACCTTGTGTATGGCGTCAGCCGTGTCAGGGTATAAACGGTCTTTTGGGTCTGATGGTCCACCGGGCTGTTATGAGGATTTTGAGCATACCGAGTGTTTAATAGCCTGGGGATCAAACCTTCCTGAGCAACACCCCATTATTTATTGGCGTTTTAAGGAGGCGCGCGAAAAGCGTCAATTTCCTTTAATTGTTATTGATCCGCGCGTGACGATGTTAGCGCAATACGCCGATTTTCACCTGTGTATTACCCCGGGAACAGATGTGGTGCTCATGAATGCCATGATGCAGGTTATTCTTGAGGAAGGGCTGGAAGATCAGGACTATCTTGAGGCGAATACGGTGGGCTTTGAAGCATTGGCGGCAGAGGTTAAAAATTATGACCCGGTAGTGGCCTCGCGCATTTGCGGCATTGATGAAGACACGATTCGAACGGTTGCCAGAATTTATGCTAAAGCCGGTAGCGCCATGAGTATTTGGTGTATGGGAATTAACCAAAGTACCCACGGCTCGGATGGGGTTGTGGGTATTAATAATCTGAGTTTACTGACCGGTAATATCGGTAAGCCGGGTGGCACCAGTTTGTCTATTACCGGGCAATGCAATGCAATGGGGACACGGGAATGGTCTTCTTGTTCGGGGTTGCCGGGTTATCGCTTGTTGGAAAATGGTCAAGACCGAGAAGACATCGGTAAATTTTGGGGGGTAGACCCGGAGTTTTTTCCGAAAAAACGAGGGTTAACCCAAACCGACATCTTTCCGGCGATTGAGGCTGGCGACATTAAAGGGCTATGGTTGGTGGGGACTAATCCGATGACCTCAATGCCGAATACATCTCGAATACGTAAAACGCTTGAAAAGTTAGAGTGCTGTGTGGTGCAGGATTCTTATGTGGATGTTGAGACCACGCAGTATGCGCATATTTTTCTGCCCGCAGCTATTTGGGCTGAAAAAGAGGGCGTGTTTACCAATACTGAACGACGGGTTAATATTATCCGTAAGATTAAAGAGCCGTACGCGCAGTCTAAAACGGATTTACATATTTTTAATGCTTTGGCAAAACGATTTAAGCGTGCAGAAAAGATGCATTTTCCACATCATTTTGATGATGTTTTTGACGAGATGCGTGAGTTATCTAAAGGGCGGTTAGTCGATATTTCAGG
>MPSY01000085.1:2841-7206 GCA_001901525.1 Methylococcales bacterium OPU3_GD_OMZ
ATTGCTAATAATAACAAGTTCAGCCCGACACCTTTTATGGAAATGAACCCCGATGCAGCCGTGGCATTAGGGGTTAAGCACCAATCTTATGTTCGTGTTGTTTCCAGACGTAGTGATGCCGTGGTATTGGTGATGTTGACCCAGCGGGTATCTAGAGATATGGTTTTTATACCTTTTCATTTTTTTGATTGTGTGAATCGATTAACACTGGGATTGTTGGACCCTCACTCTCGTCAGCCGGCTTTTAAACAAGGGGCTGTTCGTATTGAACAAATAGATCAGGTATTAGCCGCACAATTGAATAAGGAAGCCAGGGAGTTTTGATGAAAATGCATCAACGGTTTTGTTTTTTCTGTCAGCAGCATTTTGCCCTGCCGTTAAAGTGGTTTGGGTAGACACGGGTGATATTTTTAAGGATTAATGATGTATAAAGTACGGGAAGGCGAGCCTAGTTACGCTTTTTTAACAGACCTTGAAAGCCAAGAAAAAAGTCGTTATGGGCAGCCGATAGAGTTGACTGTAAAAGACAGTGCTTTGCGGGGTGAAAGTTTAACCATTAACGGTGATGGTGACATTGGTGAAAACCCTAATCGCTATAAGCAGCATGGGTTTTATTTAAATGCTGATAATTGTATTGGTTGTCATGCCTGTGAGTCGGCCTGTAGTGAGAAAAATGATGTGCCGGCACATATCGCTTTTCGGTCTGTCGGATTTGTCGAGGGCGGTACTTACCCTAATTATCAGCGGATTAATATCTCAATGGCGTGTAATCATTGTGATGACCCGGTTTGTTTAAAAGGCTGCCCAACGCGTGCTTATACAAAATTTGCCGAATACGGCGCGGTTCTGCAAGACCCCGATATTTGTTTTGGTTGTGGTTACTGTACTTGGGTGTGCCCTTATAATGCGCCGCAGTTAGACCCTGTTAAGGGCGAAGTCTCAAAATGTAATATGTGTGTTGACCGGCTTGAGGTGGGATTGAAACCGGCTTGTGTGTCGGCTTGTTTGGGTAATGCGTTGGACTTTGGCGTGATTGAGAATATTCCGGAAAACCGTGAGCAGGCGGAAGTCGAAATACCGGGTTTTCCGCGTGCGGATATTACCCGGCCGAATATCCGCTTTCAGCAGAACAAACCCACCGAACATGAGATGACGCGTACGGATTCGATGCCGGTTAAATATCACCGGGAACATCATGGTGAGCCGTTTAAGGCGACTGTTGATAAAAAGCAAGGTCATGAAAAATATTGGAATTTTAAAAAATTACTTACCAGTCATGAAAGTGCGCATGTGGTGTTTACCTTATGCACACAAGCAACCATGGGTACTTTCATCTTGTTGCTTTTAGGTAATCTTGTTGGTGTTGAGAGTTTGGCTTTGCTAAAAACCCCCGTTGTTTTTCCTGTCTTATTGGCATCATTAGTGATTATTAGTACCACGGGTTTATATCAATTGAATATGCACTTGGGTAAGCCGCATCGTTTTTATCGGGGTTTTTATAATTTAAAACTATCGCCGGTGAGCCGAGAGATTGCCGGAGTTTCTTTGTTTTATTTAGGTCTTTTAGGTTACAGCAGTTTGGCTTTATTCGAGATGGTTATTTTTCAATGGCTCGCCATGGTTTTTGCCGGGTTAGGTATTTTAGGTGCTCTGATTGGGGGCTACTTTATGTATAAACTGTATCGAATTCCGGCTCGCCCTTTTTGGGATCATTGGCAAACCGGTAGTGCTTTTGTCTCGGCAGCATTGATTTATGGGGCCTTGGTCCCTTTAGTGGTGACGGTTTTGGTGGCACCTTCAGGGGTTGCGGTTCAACCGGTTATCGCCACTTTGGCTTGGGTGATGGTGGCTGGGTTAGTTATTGAAGGCGTGGGACATATTTTTCATGCCCGAGATATGAAAAAACGGGGTAATGAAGGAGCCGGGTCTTATTATTGGCAAGTGACCAAGTACGGCAAAAGTTATGAGCTTCGAAATGGATTGTTAGCTTTAGCCTTGCTGGTGGCGGCTAGTTTAGCGCTGATAGGCATAGAGAATATTGTTGGCCTTGTGCTATTAGGGATGTTAACCGGAATGGTCTTCGTAACCGGTGCCATTGGGCGGTCTTTATTTTTTGTATTAGTGATTCCAACGACGATGCCGGGTGCATTCTTTTGGAAAAATGACGGTTTTGTTGAGCATGCGCGTGAATCGGGGTTAGCAGAAATGGAGCAAGTCGGGGTCGCCTATGAACGTCACCATAAATTTAAGACCGATGAGTTGATGGCAACCCTAAAAGAACATTCGCTCTTGGCAATGGTTGAGGAGGCCAAAAATATTCTCAAAGGGTGATTTTGAGTCTTATATTTTATAAGGCATTGATTTTAATGCCCTTTTTATTTAAATTGCACCTTAATGGTGCAATTTAAGCGATTGATGCCCCAGTTTGTTTCTAGCCCTTAACTGCGTTTGTTAATTTTTGATAAGACCCTTTTTCAAGGTTTTATTTATGCTGTATTTCTACGCGTTTTATAAAAATAGGCCACTGTTTTCAATAGCTTGGCTGTGATATGGACTCAGGATTAAGTGTTTTTGAGTGCGGTTGTTTAGACCCCATAGCAGTCGGGGCTAAGCATTCCTGTGGGTGAATAAAGCGTATTCTTAAGTTATAAGCGCACCAAAAATAAGCATAGTTTGATTGTAGCGAGCCATCTTGGTGCAAGAGGGGAGCGATTAAATCCTTTGCTTTCAATGACTTGTGTTTGGCATGCCCTTTGCATAAGCTACTCCTCGTGTGATGAACCAAAATAATGCAGGAGATGAAATGAAATTAATCACAGCAATAATCAAACCATTTAAATTAGATGATGTGCGTGAAGCACTATCTGATGTTGGCGTGGCGGGTTTGACCGTAACAGAAGTAAAGGGTTTTGGACGCCAGAAAGGGCATACGGAACTCTATCGGGGTGCTGAATATGTAGTTGACTTTTTGCCTAAAGTTAAATTAGAAGTCGCGGTTTCTGATGAGACTTTAGAGGCGGCTATGAATGCGTTGGTGGAAGGGGCGAGTACGGGGAAAATTGGTGACGGTAAGATTTTTGTGACGTCGTTAGAGCAAGTCATCCGTATTAGAACCGGTGAGTCCGGTGTCGATGCAATTTAATAATCATTAAACACAGAGATAAAGAAATGAATAATTTACTTGTTAAGATAGGCGCGTTGAGTGTTTTGGGTTTAATGCCTGAAATAGCCAGTGCCGATGAATTAAATGGCGGCAATACCGCCTGGATTTTAACATCAACGGCATTGGTGTTATTTATGACATTACCGGGCTTATCCTTGTTTTATGCCGGTTTAGTGCGCTCTAAAAATGTACTGACCGTTTTAATGCAGTGTTTTTCTATTGCTTGTTTAGTGTCTGTTTTATGGTTATTGGGTGCTTACAGCTTTATTTTTACCGATGGTGGGGCCTTAAACGGTTTCATCGGTGGTGCTGAGAAGATTTTAGCGTTAGGTATGGGAACAGCGGACTTAAGTGGAGACATTCCTGAAACGGTCTTTTTTATGTTTCAAATGACTTTTGCCATTATTACCCCGGCGCTGATTGTGGGCGGTTTTGCAGAACGAATGAAATTTTCCAGTATGTTCTGGTTTAGCGGTTTATGGCTCGTATTGGTTTATGTGCCGGTTTGTCATTGGGTCTGGGGCGGCGGCTGGCTGGCTGAAATGGGCGTCATGGATTTTGCTGGCGGGATTGTTATTCATGTTAACGCGGGCGTTGCTGCTTTGGTGGCTGCTATTGTGATTGGTAAACGTAACGGTTTTCCTAAAATTCCCATGCCACCGCATAACATGACCATGGTGGTTGCCGGTGCCGGTATGCTGTGGGTAGGCTGGTTTGGTTTTAATGCTGGAAGTGCCTTAACGGCTGACGGTGCGGCAGGTATGGCCATGTTAGTCACCCATATCAGTGCGGCGGCGGCTTCTTTGACCTGGATGTTTCTAGAATGGAAAATCCATGGTAAGCCGAGTGTGTTAGGAATTGTGACCGGTATGGTGGCAGGTCTTGGAACGATCACACCGGCATCGGGTTTTGTTGGCCCGGTCGGTGGATTGTTGATTGGTATTTCAGCGGGTCTTATTTGTTATTACGCGACCCAGTATATTAAAACAAAACTGCAGATTGATGATTCTTTAGATGTTTTTTCAGTCCATGGTATCGGTGGTATAACAGGCTCTTTGTTAACCGCAGTCTTTGCAGCAACTGAAATGGGTGGTTTAGGGTTACCTGAAGGGGTAACTATCATGAGTCAGGTTACCGTACAGTTTATTGCTATTTTTGCCACTATTATCTGGAGCGCTTTTTTTACCTTTGTTATTTTGAAA
>MPSY01000086.1 GCA_001901525.1 Methylococcales bacterium OPU3_GD_OMZ
TCAAGTGTTACTGAACGAGGAACTAATTGACCACCGATGTAAGAAGCTGCACGAATAAATACAGGTCCTGGAATACCGATGTTTAAGAAAGAAACTTCTGGTTTTTCAACAGTTTCAGGCCATCCTTTAAAAACGTGGAATTTACCAGATACTGTTACTGTTTCATTCACAGCCACTTGACTTTTTGACCAGTCAAGATCATACCAGTGAATTGTACGCATACGCATAAACGCAGCCTGAGACTTCTCACCGTGAGCCGAAGCAGTTGGTGTGTAAAACATTGCTGTTGATACTGCTATCAACAGAGCGACAAATGAAAGTTTTGCCACTTTGTCTTTAATAGTTTTCATATATCCTCCATCAGAGAAAAATATTTTCATTTTCTAGCTTGATAACTTTAGCTAGCATTCGTTTTTAGTACTACTTAACTTTTAAATCTAGACCTAAATACTAGGTAGATGTTACGAAGTCAGTTTTACCGAACCACAATCCGAAGAAGTGCCATACGAAATATACGATAACACTAACGAAAGCAGAGAAGAATGCTGATACAGGAGCAACGTCCTTACCAAAAGTTCTCAAAGTACCTTTTTCTACCATTCTGATGTACTCAGGAGTACCAGTTCTTACATAGTGGTATCCAGATAAATCAGCAACAGTAAACATCATGCCGTTGTACTCAATAGGTAAATGTAAAGGTGCAATGATAGGCCAGTTAGATGGGTAGAACAATAAACCCCAACCCATACCACCAGCGATAGCTGTCAAAGTGAAGCTATTTGATAGTACTAATACAGTGTCAAGGAAGATTGCACTTGGGACGAAGTTAGCAGGGAATACAAAGTTCATAGGGAAATAAGTCCAGCCCCAGAAGTTGAAGTATCTGTTAATCCACTCACCAAATAGTAAACCTAGGATAGAAACTGTAGCGCCCCATGCAATTCTGTAACGAGTCCATAGAACCGCTTGAACTGCTGCAGGGAATGTAATACCTACGATAGGACATACTGTTACCCATAAACGTCTGTCTTTCCAGTCAGACCAGAAATCCCAGTCACCGCCAGTCAACATAAAGTGAATGTGGTAACCACCAAGGATAATGAAAAATAATGTGAACAATATCATGTAGTCCAATGTGCGAGATGCTGATACTGCTTCTGCACGTGAACGTACTGCTGATTGAGATGCGCTCATATTAGCTTACCTCCAATTAAATTAGAATTTTTTTATAATTAACCGTCTCATCACCAGGCTGCGCACCCTTACGATGCACAACCTGTTAGGAGATGGTTTTTTCAACTGAAATAAATCTTTAGTTTAATTATTAAATTAAGCTAAGTCTTTTTTCAGAAGTTTTGCTAGTGCTTCAAGTTCGATGTTAAGTACACCTAATACACCTAGAGCTGACCATCCGAAGAATACGAAGCCGTAGTGTAGAGGAGCAACAAATAACTCTTCCATGAACCAAAAAGTGTGACCCCATTCGTTCAAACCAACATTTGGTAGAATCATGAAAGGACCAACAACAGCAACTAGATACTGCAATGAGAAACCATTTGCGTAAGTAGGTAGTCTAGTTTTTGCGTATAACATAGCGCCCATACCAGTCAAGATATAAACTGGGTAGCTTAAGTAGAATTCGATTACGTGACTTGGTGTAAAGTCAGTATCACGAATAATAGTTTGATGCCATGTTCCATCTTGCTCAGTGAAGTAACTTGCACCGAAGTAGATAGCTGTTGCATATGCAACTAACCATACCCAATGGTGGAAATGTCTTCTTAACTCTTCACGTGGAGTAATTGACATTACTTTACGATCACGAGTTCTCCAGATGTAACCCCATAAAACAGATGCGATAGTTACTTCTAGTACAAACTCAATGTACAAGAAGTTCATCCAATATGTTTCAAATTCTGGTGCAAAAGAATCCAAGCCTGCACTCCAGCCATATACGCCTTCGTACCAACGAACCCATGCGTAGAATACACAGTAAAGTGCAACTGCGAATACTAGGTTACGTTTATTAAGCAATGGTGCTTCTGAAGCATCAGCTTTTACTGAATCAGTTGTAGCTGCCATTTTTACCTCCTAAAAATTTAATGAAATTTCCCAAGTAAAACCCAGGACTGTTTTTATTCCCTTAATTTTAACTCCCATCCCTACAAGAACAGGAATTAGCGCACTCCATGTGAGCGTATGTCAGTTTATCACCTGCCACTTCCTTGTCAACAATAAATTCTACCTAAATTTAATCCACTCACCTATTCATTCTCTGATCCTAATTTAGCCCCTAATCAAATGCATTTTAATTTTTTTCAGTAACTTTTACTCCATTTTCACTTATACTATTAATAAATATAAATTAATCCCTTTTTCCACAACGTTAATCTCTCATGAAATATCTTCTTAAATTTATTCTTATTCTCGCCTCATTTGCTGTGCTGGTTATTTTCACCCGTGACGGCGTCATGCCTCAGGTCTACGATTTTGTTTCTTCTGATGCCATGCTGGTCGATTCTGATGATCTCGGTGATCAACAAGCCATATCGGATGATAGCAACCTGACACGCGCAGCTCACGCTCACTGTAACACCCTTATTCAAGAAAAGTACGGTTCTGACTACACGATTTCAATGCCCCAACAAGCACTTAATATCTGGGATATTGGCAACTATGACTATGTTGTGAATGGTGAAGCTAATGTGTCTGATGATGGCGCCAGTATTGCTCAAAAATACGTTTGCCGTATTAAATTTGATGACGGCGATCCCAATGACATCGACAACTGGTCTCTTTACGATATTAGCGGTCTTGATGACATTGACGAAGCCCTACAAAGCAATACTAAAGGTTAACCTAAGCCTTCTTTAACGTACTACGAAATAAGCCAGCCTCTTTCCTTGAGTGACTGGCTTGTTCATAGCTCTCCTTCAAGCAGTTAATTTCTATATTGATTAAAAACTTTAACTGTCTTCTGACCGACTACGTACACATCAAAATCATCTCGTACCGTCCCCATTTCCATACCGGGTGTTCCTCGTGGCATCCCGGGAACCGTCAACCCTTTCACTGCCGGCTTCTTAATTAACAATCGGACGATATCCTCTGCAGGCACATGCCCTTCAATAAAATACCCATCGACCCTAGCCGTATGACAGGAGGCTAATTCAGGCGAAATCCCAAAACGCTCTTTAACCTGATCCATATCACTCGTCACAATATCATTGACAACAAACGCGTGCGCCTTTAAGTGTTCAATCCATTGCCCGCAACAACCACATGTCGGACTACGATAAACCGTTATCGGGATAACCCCCACTTCCTCGACTAATGCCTCTTGGGTGTCTTCAGCGCTGACGACTCCAAGCCCACTAAAAACAATCACAAACGATAACCCTACACCCACAACTTCCTTTATTCTCATTTTCAGAACCCCTCCCCATTTAAAGTGACCACTAACTCACGCCGACCCGCCTGATTTCTATGCTCACACAAATACAATCCCTGCCACACCCCTAATAACAATCGCCCACCACTCACAGGAATCGTCACATCAACACCAATTAATACTGTTTTTATATGTGCAGGCATATCATCTGACCCTTCAAGCACGTGCGTATAGTGTCTCACATTTTCAGGTGCTAACTGATTAAAGGATGCTTCCAAGTCAACTCGCACACTGGGATCTGCATTTTCATTCACCGCTAACGAGGCAGAGGTATGCTGCAAAAAGAAATGCGCTAACCCAACATTAACAGTTTGTAACTCTGGCAATTGCGCGATCACTTCTGAAGTTACCAAATGAAATCCACGTGACCGAGGATTTAAATAAACTTTTTTTTGAACCCAAAGATGCTTAGCCATAGCTACTCTCAATTAAGCTGCCAGAACATAACAAAGCGATCACGCCAATCGCCATAATATTAACAATAACACCCACTCTGACCATCTCCATCACCTTAACTCTACCACTTCCAAAAATAATTGCATTAGGTGGAGTTGCAACTGGAAACATAAAAGCACAGGATGCTGCCAACGTTGCTGGCACCATTAAAAATGCCGGCTTAATATCAAGAACCATTGATGCGGACTGTAAAACAGGCAATACCAATTGCGTTGTTGCCGTATTTGAAGTCAACTCTGTCAACATAGTCATGGCCGAAGTCACCGCTAAAACAACCACAGGCAACGCCACACCCTTCAAGCCCTGAAGTTGACTCGCCAAATGGGCAGACAACCCGCTTTCAGAGAACCCAAAAGCCAAGGCAAACCCTCCCCCAAAAAGCACAACTACCGACCATGGTAATTGGCTGAAAACTTTTTCATCCAGAACCGTTGTTTTCTCCTCTGCCTCAGAACGCACAGGAATAAAAAACAGAATCAAGGCCATAGCAATAGCTACCGAACCGTCATCAACCCATCCACCTAATCCGAATTTATCACTCCAACCTTGAAGAATATGACCCTGAATGCTGATTCCCTTACGCGTAATCCATAAAAAAGCCGTCATTAAGAAAACAATTAACACCACCTTTTCTTCATAACGCATCGGACCTAAGCACCGCCTTTCTTCTTCAATAATATTTTCTAGACCCCTAGGGGTGGGGCAACCTCTTAGAAAAATGGCCATCATAGTAATTGCAACCAAAACTAACATCGCCACACCCACTGGAACTGCAACCATCATCCATTGAGAAAAACCAACAGAAACACCTGTTGCCATTTCATAAACCCTAGAAAAAACCAGATTCGGCGCCGTACCTACTAAGGTCATCATGCCTCCAATAGATGCTGAATAGGCAATAGACAGCAATAAGCCAACCGTAAGCCGGTAATTTTGTTGAGGGGACAAGAAGTCTTCATAGCGACTTAAAATAGCCAATGCAATGGGTAACATAACTAATGTGGTTGCCGTATTTGATATCCACATAGACAAGCCTGCTGTCACCGCCATAAACCCAAGCAATAACATTTGTGGTCGAACACCAAAAAAACTTAACACCGTTAATGCAATACGCTTATGCAAATTCCAGCGCTGCATTGCCAAAGCAATCATAAATCCGCCTATCAACAAAAAAACTGTCGAATTCATATACTGCCCTGCAACGGCCTTACTGGTAGAAATACCGAACAGTGGATAAACAGCCAGTGGTATTAATGCGGTTGCCGCCAACGGAATGGCCTCGGTAATCCAAAAGACCGACATCATAACCGCCACTGCAGCCATAGCCGTTATTGTTTCTGAATCGCCTATTCGACCAAATAACAAAAGCAAAACCGGTAGCAAACAACCCAAAACCAATCCAACTTGCTTGAGGCCCATGATTAAAAAAAGTCCTAAGCTATCCGGCCATATTTATGTACAGCATCCACCATCGCTTTGACATGCTCAGGATTAATATCGGGCAAAACCCCGTGCCCCAAATTAAAAACATGGCCCGAGCTACGACCAAATTTATCTAAAACCCTTTTTACTTCATTCGTTATCACTTCTGGTGAGGCATAAAGCACCATCGGATCCATATTCCCTTGCAAAGCAACACGATCCCCCACCCGGGCTTTTGCTCGGCCAATATCCGTTTGCCAATCCAGCCCTAAACCGTCAAAACCCACATCAGCCATAGACTCCAGCCACTGCCCTCCTCCTTTAGAAAACAAAACTGTCGGCACTTGCTGCTCAGACACTTGAGTCTCTAAATTAGCCACTATTTGTTGCGCATAATTTAAGGAAAATTCTTGATAAGCCTCTGTACTCAAAACACCGCCCCAGGTATCAAACAACATGATAACCTGAGCCCCTGCGGCTATTTGTGCATTCAAATAAAGCTCTACTGCCCGAGTAATTTTCTCTAATAGTTGATGCATTAATTGTGGCTGCTCATACATCAAAGCCTTAATCCTCTTAAACGTCTTACTACTGCCCCCCTCAATCATATACGTTGCAAGCGTCCAAGGGCTGCCAGAAAAACCAATCAACGGCACTCGCCCGTTTAACTCTCGCCTTATCAAACTCACCGCATCGGTCACATATTGCAGTTCAATCATAGGATCAGGAATAGGTAATTGTTTAATGTCAGCTGCAGATCTTATGGGGCGTGCAAATTTTGGCCCCTCCCCTTCAATAAAACTCAACCCCAATCCCATCGCATCAGGAATAGTTAAAATATCTGAGAATAAAATAGCCGCATCAAAATCAAATCGCTCAAGCGGCTGCAGAGTCACCTCACAGGCCAGTTCTGGATTGGTACATAAATCCATAAAGCTACCCGCCTGCTCACGAACTTGTCGGTATTCAGGCAAATACCGGCCCGCTTGCCGCATCATCCAGACCGGAGTTCTGTTAACAGGTTGTTTTAATAATGCTCGAATAAGACTATCATTTTGTAACGCCATGTTACCTCTATAATTTTTCATTAATTACTATTAATCAATTACATTAATAATTAAACAGTGCCATAACTTTCTAACGTAGCCACCAACAAATCTGTATTAACTGTTAACGGCAACTCAGCCCATCCTATTCTCGCTAATAAAATCAAATAAATATTACCATCAATATTCTTCTTATCTCGCCCCATGAATGCTAAGTAATCATCAATCGACAAATTCTTAGGCGGATTAGTGGGTAGGCCTGCTCTTTGAAAAACAGCAACAATCCTATCAACATCACTATCACTTAAATGCCCTAAGCGTCTGGATAAATCAGCTGCCTGACAGCACCCAATAGCAACGGCTTCGCCATGCAAGTAAACACCATACCCCGAACCTGATTCAATCGCATGCCCAAAGGTATGGCCTAAATTCAAAATCGCTCTAACACCTGATTCTTTTTCATCCTCAGCTACTATTTGCGCTTTCGCCAGACAACAGCGCTCAATGGCATAACTCAATGCTGCGTAATCTCTAGCTAACAAGGCCGTCATATTTTGTTCTAACCAACTAAAGAACTCAGGGTCACGAATTAAGCCATACTTTATTACTTCTGCTAACCCAGCGGACAATTGTCGATCATCCAACGTGCTGAGTACTTGAGCATCAATAATCACACACTCCGGCTGATAGAACGCGCCAATCATGTTTTTTCCTAGCGGGTGATTCACTCCCGTCTTCCCGCCCACTGATGAATCTACTTGTGCCAACAACGTTGTCGGCACCTGTATAAAAGGCACCCCTCGTTGAAAAC
>MPSY01000087.1 GCA_001901525.1 Methylococcales bacterium OPU3_GD_OMZ
GGTTATTGTCGTGATTATGGTCACGGTGATGTACGGTGAGTTCGTGAAGGTTCTTACGATTAAATTCCCGTGTGCAACGCCCGCATAGGTGTGGATACATTTTTAAGGCTTGTTCGCGATAACCTGTCTCCCGTTGCTCACGGGCACGCCTTGCATCGGCGACTACACGATCTAATTTGTCATTGTGTGAGTTCATAGAAACAGCAATTAAGTAAAACTATTGTCTTTTTCAATAATTAATACAACAAATAATATGAGGTCTGGCAGTTATTATAGCGCTAAAGAGGTAATTTTTTGTTGTTGTGTTAATGATCACCTCTTCCATAGTCGTCTTAAACGATTGTTGTTTTGACCTGTGACATCCAGTTCAATAGGGGTCCTGAACCCATCTTGTTACCAGGACTGTTTAGTTACCTGAATTGAGCATACCCCTACTTACAGGTGCTAAAAGATCCAATGTGGTGCCATCAAAAATAACTGTTCTAATAGGATTTAAAAAGAATTAGGTCGATAACGTGGCGGATATTGTTCCAACTTAGCTGGTTCGTCGCCCGCGTTGCTCCACTTACCCAAGAATGCCCAGTCTAGGGGTATTATCAACGGTGTGGAACTGAGCCATAATATTCATTCTGATGCTTTCAATACACAGGAGCATGATGATTTCAACAGAGTAATGATTATCAGCGGATGACAGCGAGATATTGCTAAACAACTTGGTTTATAGGGGGATACGGTTAAGAAGTATTTTGTCCAAGATGCCGGGGAAGTCAGGTATATAATGCAGTTATCTAAACCGGCCAAAATTGATCCATACAAAAGATTTTTTCAAGAAAAAATGGCATTCACAGATCGATTAGCTTAAATCTGATGGTACGGTATTAAAATATTGCAGTGTATAATGAGATGATAGTCGGGTATCGACGTAAGTATTTATTAAACCTACCTGCAGTAATTTTTCCGATATTCGTAGGATGGATAAGTCTACGCATTCACCGGTCAAAGGTATGTGTAGGCAGCAAATTTTTACGTTTTTTTTAAGTATTTGAACGGGCATTACTTGAGATTTATCTTAATGTATTTTAGTCTTGTAGCCTGTAATTACTATTCTTCCTTTTTTATATAATCATGATTAAAGTTGGTATTGTTGGAGGAACCGGTTATACCGGTATTGAATTATTGCGGCTGTTAGTGCTGCATCCTGAAGTAACTGTTTCGGTTGTGACTTCGCGCTCAGATGTTGGTCGTCGAGTGGATATGCTTTATCCCAGTATGCGAGGGCATATGGATCAGGTTTTTGTTACGCCTGACTTGGATAACCTTAAAGCCTGTGACGTTGTATTTTTTGCGACGCCTAATGGTATAGCGATGTTATTAGCAGAAGAATTGTTGCAGTTGGGCATTAAGGTTATAGACCTTTCGGCAGATTTTCGTATTCAGGATCCTGTGCTTTGGGCAAAATGGTATGGGCAAAGTCATGCGTGCCCTGAATTGATTTCGCACGCGGTTTATGGTTTGCCGGAAATTAATAGAGTGTTGATCCAAGAAGCTAGTTTGGTTGCCTGTCCTGGGTGTTATCCAACCGCTACACAGTTGGGTTTTTTACCTTTACTTGAAACGGGTGTCGTAGATAGTTCTAGCTTGATAGCAGATGTTAAGTCAGGAGTCAGTGGTGCCGGTCGGGTTGCACAGGTAACGGCCTTGATGAGTGAGACTGGGGAGAGTTTTTCTGCTTATGCTGTTTCAGGTCATCGTCATTTGCCGGAAATTACACAAGGGTTAGAATCTGTTGCTAATCAGTCAGTTAAGTTGACATTTGTGCCGCATTTGACACCTATGGTGCGCGGAATACATGCGACCTTGTATGCGCGTTTAGTGGATGAGTCGGTTGATTTACAGGCGCTGTTTGAAAAATACTATGAAGAAGAAGTTTTTGTCGACGTTTTAGCGCCTGACTCCTATCCTAAAACCAGTAATGTTAAAGGTTCTAATCGATGTCATCTGGCGGTTTGTCGGCCGCAAGGTGGTGATCAGGTGGTGGTGTTATCAGTGATCGATAATTTGGTTAAAGGTGCGGCTGGGCAAGCCGTACAAAATATGAATTTAATGTTAGGACTGCCTGAAGATCAAGGTTTGAAGCTGGTCGGGCTTTACCCATAGCTATTGACTAAGTGGTAAGGCGTTGGGATAATATGACGATCTTTATAATGTTGATTGAAACTAATGATACAAACGTCGGGTCCTTTTATTTTTTCTGATAATGCTGCAAAAAAAGTGAGTCATCTGATTGCCGAAGAAGGTAATGATAACTTAAAACTGCGAGTTTATATTACCGGGGGAGGGTGTTCTGGGTTTCAGTATGGCTTCACCTTTGATGAAGAAGAGAATGATGATGATACATCTGTGACGAAGGAAGGGGTGAAAGTGTTAATTGACTCCATGAGTATTCAATACTTGACAGGTGCTGAGATCGACTATAAAGAAGACATAACGGGTTCTCAATTCGTTATTCGTAATCCCAATGCAGCAACGACCTGTGGCTGTGGTTCGTCATTTTCAGTTTGATTTTATTTTTGGTAAATAGCACCTAAGATGACTGGGTGAGTTGCACCCGTTGCGGTTGTCAGGTTTCCAGGCTTTTTATCGATACATCTTTTTGCTAACCAAGCAAATGCAATCGCTTCAACATGATTCGGATTGATTCCCAGTATTGATGTGGAGTCGGTAGGGCGCAATTGTAGTGCCCTGATGTTTTCAAGAAGTGTGGTGTTGTATGTGCCGCCGCCACAAATAAAAATTCGTTCGGTATCAGGGGCGTGGGTTTCGATTGCATCAACTATGGTTGATGCGGTGAGCATTGTTAAACTGGCTTGAATGTCTTCAGGAGCGTAGTTTTTTTCTAATCGTTTGAGTTTGTCCGTTAGCCAAGTGAGTGAGAAGTATTCACGACCACTGCTTTTAGGGGGGGCTTGCGTAAAGAAAGGGTCAGATTTTAATAAATCAATGAGATCAGGTTGGGGTTGACCACTTTGTGCCCAAAAACCAGAATGATCGTAGGGTTGTTGTTTTATGTTTAGAATCCACTGGTCAAGTAATGTATTGCCGGGGCCTGTATCAAAGCCCGAACTTGTCTTGCCCGATTGCTGGGACGGAAGGATGGTGATATTTGCGATTCCGCCAATATTTACAATCGCTCTATTCTCTGTAGGGTGCTTAAAAATAGCGTCATGGAAATACGGGACTAGAGGTGCGCCTTGGCCGCCAGCAGCAATATCTCGGCGACGAAAGTCAGCGACTGTTGTTATGTTTGTGAGCTCTGCAATAATATTGGGATTGCCCAGTTGCATAGAAAAGGGGTGTGGAATATCGGGGGCATGGTGAATGGTTTGACCATGGCAACCAATAGCTTGAATGTTATGGGAAGATAGTTGTGCTTTTGTTAATAACATATTTACGCTGGTTGCATACAGTTCGCCCAAATGGCTGTCAAGTTGCCCGAGAGTGCGAGTTAAGGTCAAGTGATGTGGCTGGCAGTAAGTTGTTAATGATTTTCGAAGATCGACGGAGAAAGGTGTGTAATGAAAATCAACCAGCGCGGGTTTACCGGTCATTTCTACTAAGGCAGTATCTATTCCATCAAGGCTGGTACCGGACATGATGCCAATGTAGTATTCGGGCAAGTGGCTGGGCATGGAGGGCGGTGTTAATTAGACTATTAGAATGAGTTTTCTGCAAATGAGCTGTTTTTTGCGTGCATTAACTGTGCGAGTAGGGGCGATGTTTGTCCTTTAAAATCGGCCATTTTAGATTTATCTATGGGTTTGCTGCTGGGTAGTTTAACGGTCAGTGGGTTTCTATGGACGCCATTTATTCTGAATTCATAATGCAGGTGCGGGCCTGTTGCAAGACCGGATTTGCCGACATAACCAATTATGTCGCCTTGTTTGACGCGGGAGCCAACATTTTGATTGCGGTGGTATTTGGAAAGGTGAGCATATAAAGTAGTGTATTTTTGGCCGTGCTGAACGATAACGGTTCGCCCATAACCGCCTTTCCGGCCGCGATATATGATTTTTCCCCGTCCGGTAGATTTTATCCGGGTACCCGTGTTTGCTGCATAGTCAACGCCTTTGTGGGCGCGAATTCTATTTAATACGGGGTGTTTTCTTTTGAGATTAAAGTGAGAGCTAACCCGGGCAAAGTCGATAGGTGTTCTCAAAAAAGCCTTTTTTAGGCTTTTGCCGTTAGGTTGGTAGTAACTGGCGGAGCCATTACTTTCTTCATAGCGAACAGCTTGATAGCTCTTTCCTCTGTTGATAAATTCGGCGGTAAGAATGTTGCCAGAACCAATTGCTTTGCCTTTGACGTGTAATTTTTCAAAGAGCAAACTGAATTGGTCGCCTTTTCGAAGGTTGAGGGCAAAATCGATATCCCAGGCAAAGATGTTAGCCAGTTCCATGATCAATTTATCAGAGAGTCCTGATTTTTTGGCGTCAATGAATAAAGAAGTTTGGATGCTTGTGTGTATGTAGTTGATCTCACGGGTGATTTCTTCGTTGACGGTTTTAACTTGAAAAGTGTCATTGATTCGTTGGGCGATAATGGCTTGAGTTGGGCTCTTTTGGTAATGCAGTTCTGATAAGCTACCTTCTGATGTGGTTTTAAAAGTGAGTGTGTTCCCGGGCGAAATGGCGGCAAATTGTCTGCCTGTTTTGTTGGCGTGAATAATATGATGTAAATCTTTGCTGCTATAGTTCAGTTTGGAGAAAATGGAGGAGAGGTTTTCGCCGACCTTTACTTTGTAACGGTGCTCATTTGGGCTTGCCAGAAATGGTGGACGCAGGGGGGCGGAGGTGTCGATGGGTGTTGTACCGTTAACTGAGGGTGATAGTGTGATGGTTGTAGTCGTAATGGTGGGGTTTGTCACGCTGGTTTCTGTTAATGAGTCGGTCGCAATCAGGGCCCAACTCATGCTGCTAATAAAACTAATGCAAATAATCAGTGTGGTCAGTTTAAGTATTTTCATTTTCATAAAAACGAGTCTTGAGAATGCAGCGTAAATCGCAATTCTAGAGGATTAACCTAACAAAAACAATGAATAATGATTTAGTCATGAGCAAGTGCTGGTTAAATTGTATAATTACTTTTTGCCTGTTTAAACGGTCATGGTGTTAGCTTGAGTAAATTCCTTGGGTGTTTTTGGGTGATGGATTTAATGGAGAAAGTGGTGAGAAAAAGATGACAGTTCAGGATCAGTCAATAGTAGAGCTAAGTCGTGGTGCTGATGAGATATTGGTTGAGGATGCGTTTATAGAGAAGCTTAAAGAGGGTCGGCCGCTTCGAATTAAAGCGGGTTTTGATCCCACTGCGCCTGATTTACATTTAGGGCATACGGTATTAATAAATAAGTTAAGGCAGTTTCAAGATGCAGGGCATCAAGTGCTATTTTTGATTGGTGATTTTACCGGCATGATTGGTGACCCAACCGGTAAAAGCATTACCCGGAAATCATTAACCCCCGAGGAAATTCAAGCAAACGCAAGAACGTATGAAGAGCAGATTTTCAAAATACTAGATCCAGAAAAGACTGAGGTTATGTTTAACTCGGCCTGGTTAAATAAAATGACAACGGCGCAACTGATTCAGTTAGCGGCTAAGCATACCGTGGCGAGGATGTTAGAACGAGATGATTTTAGTAAGCGTTATAAAGAAGGGCAGCCGATAGCGATTCATGAGTTTTTGTATCCGCTTATTCAAGGCTATGACTCGGTTGCAATGAAAGCGGACCTTGAATTAGGCGGGACTGATCAGAAGTTTAATTTGCTAGTAGGGCGTCAACTTCAGCAAGTGTATGGGCAAAAGCCACAAGTGGTTATGACCATGCCAATTCTTGAGGGTTTAGATGGGGTTCAGAAAATGTCTAAGTCACTTAATAATTATATCGGGATAGCTGATTCCCCGACTGATATGTTTGGGAAGATCATGTCGATTTCAGATGAATTGATGTGGCGGTATTTTTTGTTGCTTAGCTTTCGACCTATGTCTGAGATTGAGCAGTGGCAGCTAGCGTGTGGCGATGGAGCTAACCCGCGAGATTATAAAGTTAAGTTGGCTTTAGAAATCATTGCGCGTTTTCATGGGCAGGCGTTAGCAGAAAAGGCATTCGCAGATTTCGAGGCACGCTTTAAGCATGGTGCGGTGCCTGATGAAATTGATGAAGTACAGTTGGCGGCAACAGCGCCACAGTATCAAATAGCTAATTTGTTAAAAGATGCCGGTTTGACAGTAAGTACTTCAGAGGCTATGCGCATGGTAAAACAAGGTGCGGTCAGGATTGACGGTGAAAAGGTATCAGACCCTAGGCTAGCAGTTGCAGTCGGCAGTACCCAGGTGGTACAGGTAGGTAAACGTAAATACGCCCGAGTGAGTATTGTTTCGAGTTAAGTTGTTGGGTTTGTGGTGTTTGTTAAGATAAGGATGAATGGGTTGTTGACGGTTGATTTCAGGGCTGTATACTTCACGGCTCAGTTCAGGCCAAGCCAAGCAATTTTCTGGATTGAGTCGGGAAAGAAAATAAGTTTGACGGGTTAGTTGACACAGTAAAGAAAGTGTTTATAATAGTCGAACTCAGCAGGGCACTAGCCTTGCCGCTCTTTAAAAATATAAATCAAAATAATTTGTGTGGGTGCTGATATAGGATGTTGTAGTCTAACGACAAAACATCGACATCAGTATTCAAACGTTAATTCAAGTAATTTTGCGTTTAATTCTGGTTTCGAGCCAAGATTGGTTACTAATCTTATTTAGTAACAAAATGATATAAACTGAAGAGTTTGATCATGGCTCAGATTGAACGCTGGTGGTATGCTTAACACATGCAAGTCGAACGGTAACATTGGAGCTTGCTCCAGATGACGAGTGGCGGACGGGTGAGTAACGCGTAGGAATCTGCCTAGTAGTGGGGGACAACATGTGGAAACGCATGCTAATACCGCATACGCCCTACGGGGGAAAGCGGGGGATCTTCGGACCTCGCGCTATTAGATGAGCCCAAGTCGGATTAGCTTGTTGGTGAGGTAACGGCTCACCAAGGCGACGATCCGTAGCTGGTCTGAGAGGACGATCAGCCACACTGGGACTGAGACACGGCCCAGACTCCTACGGGAGGCAGCAGT
>MPSY01000088.1 GCA_001901525.1 Methylococcales bacterium OPU3_GD_OMZ
GTAATCAAACTGAATGTCGGGCGTAGCGGGTCATTTTTGTATTCACTTGAAAAGTGCAGGACATTTCGCCCGTTTTTGAATCCAATCAGATAACCGACCAATTGGTCCTGAAGCGTGAGTTTAAGCACGTTGATCTCAGGGTCTCTCATTCGTTATCTCCCAGTAAATCTTGCCAGGGGTCGTTTGCTAGGTTATTTTCCTCGTGCTGTTTTGTGTTTTCTTTGGGTTCAGCAGGGCGTTCGAAGTTGTCGGCTTCGAGAATGGCCTTAACAGCTAAAAGTTTTTCTTTGGGGATCAGCATAAGTTGACTGTTGAGACCTTTTGAAATGAGCTCAAGCGTATCTAGTCGGGGGTTACCTTTGGATTCTAAGCGCTGGTATTGCTGACGCGATATGCCAATACGAAGCAGCATGTCATTTTGTTTGAGCCCCAGTGTTATTCTGCGTTTTTTTAATTGCTCCAGTAATGTGTTCATTATAGAGTCTTATAGGTTGCTTACTGTCATTAAGAATCATATTAGTTGCTTTTAAAACTTAAAGCAATATATGAGTTTCTTTTATGCTGTGGGCCAATGAACTATCGGGGACTGGTTAAGCGTAGTTGCAATGAAATCTCAGAGCTAAGAATTGAGGAATAAGGTAACACTAAACGGTGTAAATTTGGATTTAGAAGGTCTTTATACCATGCACTGAAAATGTATTAAATACTTTACATATTTTTTATTTATGGACAGAATGTAAATTATTTAATACAAAATATTGTTTTATGGATTATCAAGCATTAGGGCGTCAATTAGCTGAACTGAGGCGGGCGCAGCATGTTTCTCAGCAACAGTTGGCGGATGAAATTGGCGTGTCACGGGCAACGATCAATGCTTTTGAAAAAGGTCGTTCAGGTGATGTAGGCCTGCGTAAGGTACTTAAAATTATTGATTATTTTGGCTATGAAGTGTCTTTAAAGTTGAAATCACCCTTCCCTACATTGGATGAGTTACGTGAACAGTATTAATCTAGCCGTTTTTGTTGATTCTCAATTAACAGGTGAGCTGGTTAAAACGCCGGATGAGTTTGTCTTTAATTATTCTTCAAAAGAGCCTGTAGGGGGCAAACTGGTGCTTGATTTTCCAGTCATTAAACCTGATCACAGTTTTTACATTTGTGGCGACTGGTAGATGCAAAAAGTATCAGTCAATTTTTTATAGTTATGTCACTATAAACCAAAAATGAAATCTTTTAATAAAGAGGGTTAAGCGTTGAGGCTCAATTCAGAAACTGTTCAGGTACTTCAAAAGATCTTTTTGCAAGTGTTCGGGAGGGGTGAGCTTTACTTGTTCGGTAGTCGCGTTGACGATGCCCGTAGAGGCGGTGATATTGATTTATACCTTGTTGCAGATAATCGGGACCGGATGGGAGAAAAACGTATTGAGTTTTTAGCTCAAGTTAAGCGTCAGATTGGAGATCAGCGGATTGATTTAGTTCTAGACAGAGGAGCCGGGCGTCCCATCGATAAAATTGCAATGCGTGAAGGGTTGTTACTCTGTCAACGACATTAAAGCCCATCTTTGAGTCGCTTGAAATATTATTTGATAGTTGTGATATTGACTATGCACTGTTAAAAGAGCAAACATTGGATGAGGCTTGGTTTAAAGATTATTCCAATCAACGCATCGTTAATAGTTTCCTTTTTAATTACATTAAGATTCACGATAGATTAGAGGTCAATTTATTTCGTAAACTGCTGTTTTCTCTACGTGAGATTAACAGTGAAAATATGGCAATGATCGATATCTTGAATCGGTTAGAAAAACTGGAAATCATCCAATCCGTAGCAGATTGGGATCGACTTAGAGAAATTCGCAATGTCATTGCACATGAGTATCCATCCAATATTGAAGAACGCTTGGAAAATATAGGGCTCGCTTTAAGCGGCTATGCACAAATCAAGCGGTTTTATGCGAACATTAAGCAATATACTCAGTTGAAGGGCATTGTGTAAAATGCAGGGTTGTTGGGTCTGGCTGGGCCTAGAGTACTGCCGTGTTATCCCCGTTGTTGTTCATGGCAGGTCAAGTCAGCATTTCATTATTTAAAATCTGACGATTGAAAAATAACAAAACGAAGCCATTGGGGTGTTTAATTGCTCCATCTGTTTTTGGGATGTTGATCGTGGCCTTTTTTGAGGTGCGAGAATGCTATTACTCGATATAGCCTAGATGTATATAAAGTTGACAGTTCCATATTGTTTGATAGTATGGATATACATCCTGGATATACACGGTGAGCTTTAATGAAAAGTGGATCAGTATTTAAAAGTAATACCTCTCAAGCCATTCGATTGCCAAAAGCAGTGGCTCTGCCAGAGTCGGTTAAGCGAGTGGATATCATCCCTGTGGGAAGAGGGCGTTTAATACTTCCAGCGGGTGAGGGTTGGGATAGCTGGTTCGATCAAGACAGTGTTTCGGAGGATTGTTTGTTAAATCGTGAGCAGCCAGAAGATCAGGAGCGAGAGGACTTCTGATGATCAAGTTTATGTTAGATACCAACATTGTTATCTACACGATCAAAAATAAACCGACAAAAGTTAGAGAAACCTTTAAAAAGCATGCCGATCAAATGTGCATATCCAGTGTGACTTTGATGGAACTTATTTACGGCGCTGAAAGGTCTTCAAGGCCTGAAGAAAATTTAAAAACCATTGAAGGCCTCGCTGCTAGGTTAGATGTACTTCCATACGAAGACGAGGCAGCAGCACATACGGGTCAAATCCGTTCTGATCTTGCAAACGTCGGCAAACCAATCGGTCCTTATGACAACATGATCGCAGGTCATGCAAGATCTCGCGGCCTGATTCTAGTGACTAACAACGAAAATGAATTTAAAAGAGTATCGGGTCTCCGCCTAATTAACTGGGTTTGAGCCTAGATAACTGCCGTTATCTATCATTTTTAGTCTCAAAATATATTGTTATGTATTTTTAGGGGGAAAATTATAATGTTTTGGTTATTAAAGGTAACAAAACGAAGCCATTTGGGTGTTTAACTGGTGCATCTGTTTTTTGGCCGGTCTGGCCTGTCCCTTTTTGGGGTGCGATAAACGGTTTTATGGGTTGTTGTATCATCTGGTATTATCAAATCGATTAGATTTTTCTCAGTTTAATTTTAAAGTTGTTATCATCGTTGGTTTTTTATTTTAAGGATTATTTTTTAAGAGGGATGAATGCGTTTTAGCGTTAACTTAAATCAGGTCTATCAGTTTTTATTTATTGCGTTAGCTTTTTTGTTTCCTTTGACGGTTTCTGGAGGGACGGTTTTAGCAGTGAGCCTCATTGCAATCTGGCTTTTTTCGGGCAACTATAGGTCTAAGTTTGAACAGATTGTCAGTAATAAATTATCATTAGCTTGTATCGCTTTTTTTACCTTACACCTAGTCGGGTTACTCTGGACGGAAGATCTTGACTGGGGTCTTCATATGGTCAAAAAAATGTACTGGTTGTGTTTAGGGCTGCCGATTCTTTTGACCATTACCCAAGAAGACAACCGCCAAAAATATCTATCGGCCTTTTTATTGGCGATGACGTTTTCTGAAATTTGCTCGTACCTGATTTGGTTTGAAGTAATTTCGCCCTTTAAGCATGCCTCGGTAGGCAACCCGACGCCATTTATAGACCATATCTCCTACAATCCGTTATTAGCCTTTGCGGTTTATTTATTGTTACATGAATTGTTAATCAATAAAGGGTTAAACACGCTAAGGCGTTATGCTTATGTGATTTTTGCAATCACCATGAGTGTTAATATGTTTATTACCGGCGGTCGTGCGGGCCATGTGATGTATTTTTCGATGTTGGTAATTGTTATTTTTCAATATTTTGAGGCCCGAAGGGTCGCGGCTTTTTTTACAGCGCTTATGGTAATCCCGATGGTTTTCTTTTCAGCCTATCAACTCAGCCCCTTATTTAAAGTCAGAACCGATAGCGCTATTCACACCGTTGTGGACTATTGGGAAAAAGAGACCGCTCAAAATGCTAAGTCAGGGAACGGTTTATCGGCTGAAAATAATTTAGTGCAGAAGACTGAAGCACGTTTTCAAATACTGGGTACGTCTTTAGGGCAACGAATGACCTTTGTGGTGAATTCCTATGAAATAGCTAAGGAGAATTGGCTGTATGGTGTGGGAACCGGCGATTTTCCGAGTGAATATAAGAGGGTGAATAAAATTAACACGCCGGGACAAGTCGAAACGGTAAACCCTCACAATATGTATGCTTTAGAAGCCGTTCAGTTTGGGGTGTTGGGGTTGGTTGGCTTGTTGGCTATTTTTTATTACCAGTTTAAAATAGCATTAGCCAGTCAGGACCGCTTTATTAGAGATGTGGGCGTGGCCTTGCCGGCTTTATTTATGATTATTATGTTCGCTGAATCCTATCTGTTAGGGCATAACAGTACTTATTTGTTTGTTATTTGCAGTGCGTTTTTATATCAGAATAGTTCAACAACTGTGCTAACCTGATCGCCAATCAATTAACAACTAACAAACGAACCTATGGTTTTTAAATGTACGGTTTATGGGCAAAGTCTTGTAGCTTTTGTGACTGCCGCCTGTTTGGCCGATAATGGTAATCAAGTCCTACTCATCAGTGATGGTTTCGATCAATCGCAGGGCGATCTGCTGAGTGTTTATCCCTGGATTGCTGCAGAACCTGGGTTATTAGCCTTAGTACATTTAAATCTCAAAGCAGGGCGATTGGTTGTTAGTGGGGATATTGAAAAAGGAGCCATAGAAGGTTACTTTCAATATTTACAGTTAAGTGCCCATGAACGCCCTGTAGCTGAAAAAATAGTGGGCGTTTTAGGCCGCGTTATGACTGGCGATAAGGTCTTGGTTAACCGCTCACTCTTTCCTATAGGGTGTTCAGAACAGTTACAAACGCAAGTTTTGGCTCAGTTAACTAAAAGAAAGGTGACCTATCAGTGTGCTTTAGTGGTGGAGCCAGATTTTCGGGTGGAAGGGCGCTTAATTGCCGATTTTACCCGACCTGACCGGATTATTTTAGGCAGTACCGATCAACTGGCCATTAGCCAACTCCGTGATTTATACAGCCCTTTTAACCGGCAACGCGATGTGGTGATGGTGATGTCGCCGCGATCTGCTGAACTGACAAAATACAGTGTCAATGCCATGCTGGCCACACGCATTAGTTTTATGAACGAGGTCGCAGAAGTAGCAGAATACTTTGGCGCCGATGTGGAAGAAGTGCGTTTGGGTTTAGGGTCAGATTCTCGTATTGGTTATGAATATCTTTACCCCGGTGCGGGTTTTGGCGGGCCAAATTTTGCCGATGATGTAGCGGCTTTTTCTCAGACGATTCAAGAGGCAGGCTGTGAAGGGCGATTGTTGGAAGCGGTACTCGATATTAATAGCAGCCAACGAGAAGTTCTTTTCAGAAAAGCTTGGCGTCATTTTAATATGAACTTAAAAGGGCGTACCTTTGCGGTTTGGGGGTTGTCTTATAAACCTAATTCAGAAGGGATTAGAAATGCCCCCAGTATTCATTTGATCAGTTTGTTGTTAGACCAAGGCTGTGCGGTTCAGGTCTTTGACCCTGCTGCAATGACGAAAGCCAAAGCATACTTTGGAGAGCGTATAGGTTTAGCCTTTTGTGAAAACCCAGAAGCCTGTCTTCAAGGGGCGGATGCTTTGGTCGTGATGACCGAATGGAAAACCTTTTGGACTCCGAATTTTGATTTAATCAAGGCCGAGCTCAAACAACCGGTGATATTTGATGGCCGAAATTTATACGATCCGGCATTAATGGAACGCTTAGGCATTACCTATTACGGAATTGGCCGCGGCGCCCCGGTCCCGTAATAGTTTCTTTTAAAGTTAATTAACGATTGTTTAAAGTGTTCTATCTTAAAAGGAAAGAGATCAATAAAGCACATAAAAGATGGGGCTAACGCGTGGATGAAATGAGTAAAGAAAAAGTCATCAGTATTGCTGCAGTGATGGAAAAAAGCGGTGTTAATTTTGGTACCAGCGGTGTTCGGGGGCAGGTGGTAGATCTGAGCAATGAAGTCTGTTGGGCTTATGCAGTAGGCTTTATCCAGTATTTACAGGAAACAAAGCAATTACAATCCGGTGCTACCGTGGGTATTGCCGGGGATTACCGTACTAGTACTGATCGTATGATGGGGGTATTATCACAGGCCATTGTCGATCAAGGGTTTGAGCCTGTGAACCTAGGTAAAATTCCTTCACCGGCACTCGCACTGTATGGGCTAAAACATAACATGCCGACGATGATGGTAACCGGTAGTCATATTCCGGAAGACCGCAATGGGATAAAGTTTAATACGGCATTGGGTGAAATTCTAAAACCCGATGAGCAAGGAATTAGGGCACAGGTGATAGCCATTCCATCTGGAATATTTACCCCTGAAGGTGCTCTGGTACGAGAGCCAACCCTACCGGCTCTTGATGGGGCGGCAAAGGCTGAGTATGTAAAACGCTATCTTAACTTTTTCCCTAAAAAGGCATTGGAAGGGCTGTCTATTGGTTTGTATGAACACTCATCGGTCTCACGAGAATGCCTGTATGAAATTTTAACCGGCTTGGGGGCGAAAGTGATGCGCCTTGGCCGAAGTGATGTGTTTATTTCGGTGGATACCGAAGCGATTCGCCCCGAAGATGTCGCATTGGCAGCGCAGTGGTCCAATGAACATGGGTTTGATTGTATTATTTCCACCGATGGCGATGGCGACCGGCCTTTAATCAGCGATGAAAAAGGCGTTTGGCTTCGAGGTGATGTGGCCGGGATTCTTTGTGCTCAGTATTTAGCGGCAGATGCAGTCATAACACCGGTCAATTGTAATTCGGCATTAGAGTTATCGCAATGGTTTAACTACACCCAACGCACACAGATAGGTTCGCCCTTTGTTATCGCCGGCATGCTCGATGCCGAGGCTAAATATCAGAGTGTTATCGGGTATGAAGCCAATGGCGGTGTTTTAGTGGGCTCTGAAATCGTTAAGGGTAAGCACCGGTTAGCACCCCTTCCAACGCGCGATGCAGCCATTGTGCCGCTAGCTATTTTAATGCTCGCTAAAGAGCAAGATCTAACCATTAGTGCATTACTTAAAAC
>MPSY01000215.1 GCA_001901525.1 Methylococcales bacterium OPU3_GD_OMZ
GCAATATCAGCATCATCATTGATGGTGACGGCAACGACTTCACGGTGAGCCTGATTAAGGGTTAGTGCCATGGTTCGACGGGTTCCTTTTAAAGGCACCATAGCACCGGATTCTTTGATCATCTTAGCAACTCTTTTTATATCGTTAGCAGTAATGGTGTTATTGCTGCCACTAGGTTTGACCATAGTTAAGTCAACTTTTAAGCGAGTAGCCAGTGCTCTGACTGCAGGGGTGGCTTTACTGTTCATCGGCGAGGCATAATGGACTGCAATCGCCGGTTCAGTGATAACCGTATCACTTTCATTGACGACACCAACAACGGTGCCAGTATCTTGTTTAGCTGAGGAGGGCGTAACAAATTCTATTAATGGATCGCCGACTTGAATAATATCACCGGGTTGGCCATAGATATGCTCAATGATGCCATCTTGTGGACTAGGGAGGTCAACTATTGCTTTTGCGGTCTCAACAGAAAGCAGGATGTCATCTTGTTGAACGTTATCACCTTTGTGGGTAAAACATTCTATGATTTGGGCTTCCTGCAAGCCTTCGCCAAGATCGGGCAGGTTAAAGAAGTTCATGCGTCTTTCAATGACCTGGTTACGGCTGCGATGATGCGAGAGACGCTTGGCATATATTTTTGTTCAAGCTTAAATAATGGCATTACTGTGTCAAATCCTGTCACTCGTTCAACTGGCGCAAACAAACTCATCAAACCTTGCTCAGCTAACTGTGCGGCTATTTCAGCACCAACGCCACAGGTTCTGGCCGCTTCATGGATTATCACACAATGTCCCGTTTTGGCGACGGATTCTAATATGGTATTCATATCTAAAGGTTTGATGGTGGCAACATCAATAACTTCGGCATTGATCCCGTTAGTCGCTAATTGTTCTGCTGCTGCTAATGTTTCATGGATCATCGCACCCCACGAAACCAAGGTAACATCACTGCCTTCAGTTAAGACAAAGCAAACATCTAAAGGTAATGCTTCGGCATTATCTTGTACCTGTTGTTTAAACATACGATAGATACGTTTTGGTTCCAGAAAAATAACCGGGTCAGGATCGCGTATAGCTGCGAGCAACAATCCATAAGCACGGCTGGGTGAAGATGGAATGACAACACGTAAGCCGGGAATATGAGCAAACAATGCTTCAGTGCTTTCAGAATGATGTTCGGGAGCATGAATGCCGCCACCGAATGGGGCGCGTAACACGAGGGGACAAGTTAGCCGCCCTCGGGTGCGATTACGTAAGCGGCTAGCATGATTAATAATCTGATCAAAAGTTGCATAAATAAAACCCATAAATTGAATTTCG
>MPSY01000089.1 GCA_001901525.1 Methylococcales bacterium OPU3_GD_OMZ
CTACACGGACTATTTAATGACTGATTATAAATTAACACATCTCAAGCAACTTGAAGCTGAAAGCATTCATATCATCAGAGAAGTTGCTGCTGAATTTGACAAACCGGTTATGCTATATTCAATTGGCAAAGATTCAGCTGTCATGTTACATCTGGCGATGAAAGCCTTTTACCCAGCGAAACCACCTTTTCCACTGATGCATGTAGATACCAAGTGGAAATTCAAGGAAATGATACAATTCCGTGATCAACTAGTCAAAGAACTTGGCCTTGATCTACTGATATACAGCAACCAAGACGGCATCGACCAAGGCATAGGCCCATTTACCCACGGCAGCAAAAAACACACTGACGTCATGAAAACCGATGCTTTAAAACAAGCCTTAAATCATTACCGGTTTGATGCCGCTTTTGGCGGTGCTCGCCGCGATGAAGAAAAATCAAGAGCTAAAGAACGCGTTTATTCCTTCCGTGATAAGAATCACCGCTGGGACCCAAAGAACCAACGCCCGGAATTATGGAACATTTATAATGGCAAAATTGACAAAAATGAAAGTATTCGGGTATTTCCATTATCAAACTGGACTGAATTAGACATCTGGCAATATATTCACTTAGAAAACATCCCAATAGTACCGCTTTATTTTGCCCAAGAACGCCCTGTGGTCAACATCGATGGCACACTGATTATGGTTGACGATGACCGCATGCCTATTGGCCCTGAAGATAAGATTGAAATGAAAACGGTCCGTTTCCGAACACTCGGCTGTTACCCCTTAACCGGTGCTGTTGAATCAAATGCGACGACACTCCCTGAAATTATTCAGGAAATGTTATTAACCACCTCATCAGAAAGACAAGGACGCCTCATTGATTCTGATCAGGCAGGTTCTATGGAACAGAAAAAAAGAGAAGGTTACTTTTAAATTCCATAGTTAACTAAATTAACCAACCCTGTTCAACTGCGTCCATTACACTCTACTGGAAGCCTAACTTATTTAAGAAAGCCATGTCACATCAATCAGAATTAATTAGTACCGATATTAACGCCTACCTCGCTCAACATGAGCGTAAAGAATTATTACGTTTACTGACCTGTGGTAATGTTGATGATGGTAAGAGCACACTCATTGGCCGCCTGCTTTATGATTCCAAAATGATTTACGAAGATCAATTGGCTGCAGTCACCGCGGACAGTCTAAAATCAGGTACCACCGGAGACCAGCCTGACTTAGCCTTATTAGTAGACGGCTTACAATCAGAACGCGAACAAGGCATTACCATTGATGTCGCCTATCGCTACTTTTCCACATCAAATCGTAAGTTCATTATTGCCGATACACCCGGACACGAACAATACACCCGCAATATGGCAACGGGTGCTTCAACCTGTGATTTAGCCATCATCTTAATTGATGCGCGCTACGGCGTTAAAACCCAAACCAAACGCCATAGTTACATCGCCTCATTATTGGGTATAAAACACATTATCGTTGCCATTAACAAAATGGACTTAATGCATTACGACGAAACTGTTTTTAATACCATTAAATCAGAATATTTATCATTCTCTGAGCAACTCCAATTAACTAACATTATCTTTATGCCTATTTCTGCCTTAAAGGGCGATAATGTCGTTCATCGGAGCACCGAAATGCCCTGGTTCTCAGGCCTGCCCTTAATGGCAACCCTAGAAAGTGTCGAAATTGCTAATGACCGTAATTTCACAGATGCCCGCTTTCCCGTTCAGTACGTCAACAGACCCAACCTTGATTTCCGCGGTTTTTGCGGGACAGTCGCGTCTGGTATTTTTAACACCGGTGATAAAATAACCGCACTCCCTTCTGGAAAGACCAGCACAATTAAATCGATAGTCACCTATGACGGCGAACTAGAAAAAGCATTCCCACCGATGGCTGTCACCATGACCTTAACGGATGAAATCGACATCAGCCGTGGCGACATGATTGTATTATCTGATCAAAGCCCCTCTATCAGCGACCATTTCAAAGCTGAAATTGTCTGGATGACCGAAACCGCCATGATCCCGGGAAAACAATACATCTTCAAATGTGCATCGCGCAGTGTTTCTGGCTCCATTTCATCAATACACCACCGTACCGATGTCAACACACTGGCACAAATAGAAGCCGAGCAATTAAATTTAAATGAAATTGGCACTTGTAGTTTAGCCATCAATGCACCGATCGTTTTTGACACCTATAAAACGAATCAAAGCACCGGTGCTTTTGTCATTATTGATCGACTTAGCAATGTGACTGTGGGTGCGGGTATGATTACGGAGAGTATTGACAGTAATGATCAACTTCAACCGGTGAGTATGGCAGAAAAAGCGGCCCGCTTTTCTCAACAAGCGATGACCATCAACATAACCGGTAACAATCATGCCAATCTGGCCTACCAATTAGAAAGAAGACTTTTTGATACCGGTCATGCCGCAACAGTACTTGAAGGTGACAGCGCCCAAAACGCATATTATGCACAGTTAATTAACCAATCAGGACTGATCTGTCTCTGTACTAGCCAAGCACCTGTTCAACACAGCCAGCTTGAAATATCAGCAACAACAGAAACCGTAAAAACCGCTTTTGATCGGTTGAAAACTGAAAATGTTATTAACTGATCATTTAATAAACCCTTAAAAAACGACTATAATCCATTATAGATCCTTGATCCGGTTATTTTTTACACAGGCTCCTTACATATCCAAAGAAACTCTTGTAGGATAATACTGTCAAATTTTTTTGTACCCAATACTATTATTTAAGAGGAATTACAGCAATGAGATTAAATTCAACCCTAACCCGTTCAGAAGAAAGCATTCTGTCTACCAATAAAATATTGCGTAATACCTATATGTTATTGTCCCTGACATTGCTTTTTAGTGCCGGCACAGCAGGTGCTGCGATGGCGCTTAATTTACCACACCCTGGAATGATCATAACCTTGGTCGGTTATTTTGGTTTACTTTTTTTAACCAATAAATTTTGTAACAGCGGCCTTGGAATCATTTTTGTTTTCGCCCTAACGGGATTTATGGGCCTAACACTCGGTCCAATCCTGAACATGTATTTAAATGCATTCAGTAATGGCCACGAATTGATTATGACCGCTTTGGGCGGAACAGGTGTTATCTTTATTGGCTTATCAGGTTATGCTCTAACCACCCGAAAAGACTTCAGCTTTATGTCTGGATTTTTAATGGTAGGTGTACTGGTTGCCTTTCTAGCGGGCATCGGAGCCATGGTGTTCTCTATACCTGCGCTCTCTCTTGCAGTATCCGGCATGTTCATTTTACTCATGTCAGGTATGATTTTATTTCAAACCAGCGCCATCATTCATGGCGGTGAAACTAATTATATTCTCGCAACGGTTACCTTATATGTATCTATTTTTAACTTTTTCATGAGTTTATTACAATTATTAGCCGCATTCAGCGGTGAGCGATAGTCACGTTTGACAGCCGACTCATCCCCAGAAAAGCCCGGTTTCTTACCGGGCTTTTTTATGGCCCTACCATTTACTGCCTAACAGATCATTTTAATCAAGAAAGCGCCATTCTTAAAAACAAGCCGCTTGCCCTTGATAAGCACCTAGGTCATCAAAAAGATTCCAGACAACAGCCCTGTCTATATGAAAACGACGACCTGTTTTAGACACTCTAATACCGTGGTAATCAGCAATAAACCCGTCTTTTTTTACGCGCTCTAATAAGTCTGATCGCTCTTCTTGAACTACCGACTCAGCCGAAAAGCGTGAAGGTAAACTCACCAGTTCAGCCCAAGTCACTTCAAATAATGAAAGCGCCATTTGATTACCGTAATTAAACACCGGATCGCTGGCAACATCATGGGAAATAACTACAAAGGGGGCCTCAAAGAGCGCCTCTGCCAACGCTCTTTCATTTTGATAACCGAATAACAATGCCTCGCCTAAAACCCGCGTATAACTGTTATTAATTAACCGAACCTGCGCTACATTAAATGCATTTTCTATTGAGGGCTGTTCCGCTTTAACCATTACTGACTAGGGTTGTTACTAATTTCTTCAGGTGAAGCAATTTGAATAGTATCTGCAGCAACACCGACCCACAACTCCCCTGAAATAATAGCCAATAATTCATTACCCACCATACTAGCGCGCCACCCCTGCAATAAACAACTTTCAGAAGCATTTTGCAGCAATTCATCTAATTGTTTACGACTTGCTAATACACTGGGGCTTATAGAGTTTTCTTTCGCTCTGATACGAACGACCGCATTCAGAACATCCACAATGGCATCATGATGATGATTTTTATCTGCATTAGTTACCGTCGCTACCCTCGGAACAGGCTCTTCCTGAACAGCCTGCTGTATCAATGCGCATAACTCATGGCCGTGACGCTTAACTGTACGTTCGTGAAGGTTACGTACCTTAATCAACTCACCAATCTTATTAGGCTGCAATCTGGCAAGATCAATAATCAAATCATCCCTTAATAACCAATTTCGCGGCCTGTTCTCTTGCTGAGCACTACGTTCACGCCACTGCGCTAAACTTTGAGCGACCGATAATTGTTTTTTAGTTAACTTCTTTAAGCCTCTTATTTTCAACCACGCTAGCTCAGGATTTGCCTGATAAACAGTCACGTCACTCAAATGATCAAAATCATCTTTCAACCAAGTCAAACGACCTAAATCGGTTAACTTTTTAAGCATTCGTTGATAAATTTCAGCCAAATAAATCACATCATCCGCAGCATAGGCAATCTGACCTTCGGAAAGTGGCCGACTACTCCAATCTGTACGGGTATGTTCTTTCGTTAAATTAACATTTAGCCAACTTGACACTAACATCGCATATCCGGGATTATCCTGAAACCCTAACAAGGGTGCCGCAACTTGCGTATCAAATACCGGCGTAGGTAATGAACCTCGCAAATGATAAAAAATTTCTAAATCCTGCCGCGCTGAATGAAAAACCTTAACTACTTCAGGGTTATAAATAATATCTAAGAGATTATCAATGGTCTCTAATGCCAACGGATCAACACAAGCGACCAATGAAGGCGTTGCTATCTGTAACAAACAAAATTTAGAATAATAGGTCTTCTCCCGCAAGAACTCCGTATCAAGAGCCAGCCAAGGGGCACCAGCCAAGTCTTGACAAAGAACCGCTAATTTCTCAGGGGTATTAATATATTGTATTTGCATTTATATCCTATATTTTATGATCTATAATTCGCTCGTAAATAAGCACTCAGGGGGTTCTACCGTTCTTCCTTAACAGGATTACCTTTACCCTTATTCCAGTGTTTCTTAGAGCGCCTGTTAGGTCGGCTCTTAAATGATTTTCCGGTTCCTTGACTATCCCCTAAACAGGTTATTTTCAATGCTCTGCGATTAAGACAAGCAGACTTCAAGTGCTGAAAAATATCATTCGGCATACCCTCCGGCAAATTAACACGGGTATGGTTAGCTAAAAACTCAACAATCTCAATTTTATCCCTTTCAACGCCGGCCTCATCGACTAAAAATTGCTTTAGCGCATCGATCGAAACCTGTTGATTGAAACCTATTTCAAGACGATAAGGGATCATTTTATCCGTTTGAGCAGTCACAACCCCCATCGCCGGAAGTTGTGTAGTCACCTCTTTTATAACACTACGTCTTTGAAAATTACTCTCATTAAGTTGTGCAAATGCTGCTGCACAGTGCACGATACTAATATCCAACTCCTTGGAAATATCCTCAACTAACAGCACCCAATCATCCATGCTTTTCCGTTTAATAATGCGCTGCAAAGGCTTTTTTAAATGCGCTTTTAATTTAACCCTTAATTGTGGTGGTATTTTACTGTCCATAGCAATTGTCTAAAATGCAATAACCCCAATAAATGCTCAAAGTTTCTCCAATCTAATATCTACAAAAGCTTCATCACGTAATCGGCGCAACCAAAGTTCTGTTTCTTCTTCTATTTTACGCTGGCGAATTTGTTCACGGGCACGACTTCTCTTATACTCCACGCTATTATCACGGTCTTGCCGCTCTAAAACCTGAATCAAATGCCAGCCAAATTGCGTTTGCACCGGCGCGCTGAGCGCATTAACTGCCAATTTATTCATTGCCTCTTCAAAGGGCGGAACCAAATAACCCGGGCTCACCCACCCTAGACTCCCGCCTTTCAATGCCGAGGCCTTATCATCAGAGTGAGAGCGCGCCAAAACAGCAAAATCATCTCCATTTTCAACACGGTCTTTTAAGGCTAACAACCGCTTTTGCGCTTCTTGGTCGTTAATGAGTTCATTCAACTTAATTAAAATATGACGCGCCTGTGTCTGGGTAATCATATGTTTTGACCGGCCCTTTAATTCCGCCATCTTAATAATATGAAAACCACTGGGACTGCGAATTAATGGGCCGACCTGCCCTGCCGACAAAGCTCTCGTTTGTTCAACAAAAACACTGGGAACCTGCGCTAAAGAACGCCAACCCAAATCACCGCCCGATAAGGCTTGCCCACCATCAGATTCTGTCATCGCAATTTGCTTGAAATCACCCCCGTGCTGTAACTTTTCAAGTAACCGATTAGCTTTATCTTTGGCATTTTTTATATCCGCCGCATTCGCTTGTTCAGGCAGAGCGACGAGAATATGACGTAAATGATATTGAACATTCTCACTGCCCTCTTGGTTTTGTGTTTCCATAAAATGATCAATTTCACGTTCACTCACTTTGACATGGCTTGCGACCTCGCGACCTCGCAATTGGCTAATCGTAATTTCTTTTTTAACATTTTCTACAAAACTCTGATAACTGATGCGTTGACGTTCTAATTGGGCACGAAAATCATCAAGGCTTAACTGGTTTCGTGCCGCAATATCACTAACAGCCTGCTGTAAAACGGTATCGGTTATACGGATCCCCATTCGTTCAGCTATCAATAATTGTAATTTCTCAATCACCATGCGATCTAAGATTTGCTTACGCACAATAAACTCAGGTGGCATATTGGCGCTGTCTGCTTGCATATTCTGCATCACCGCATGCGTTTCACGGGCCAAATCACTTTCAAGAATAATAGCATCTTCAACCACGGCCATAATGCCATCAAGGTATT
>MPSY01000090.1 GCA_001901525.1 Methylococcales bacterium OPU3_GD_OMZ
GTATTATATGAAGTTAACTGTAAATATTGTAACTAATTTGATCGGTGTGTTGTTTAAATGAAATCAGAAATTCATCCAGAGTATAATCAAATTACGGTAACCTGTGGTTGCGGTAATAATTTTCAAACAGGGTCGGTATTAGGAAAGGATCTTCACGTGGAGGTTTGTTCTGCATGTCATCCTTTTTATACAGGTAAGCAAAGAATTGTCGATACGGCTGGCCGAGTAAATAAATTCCACGAGAAATACGGAAAATAGATACACTCGAAGTTTGGGTGTAGCTGTTTTTAGGGGGTTGCTTAGGGAACTAAGTAACCCTTTAATTTTAGGGTCATTTAGCTTAGAAAAGGCTATCCATAGGTGTAATACTGTTATTTTCAGGTATTTTCTGATGGTGTTCTTTAGGTATTTTTCTGGGTGCAAGTTCTTGTCGAAAATATTCCCAAATACCTTTTTTAGTGGGTTTTTCAGGTAGTCCTGTTGTCGGATTGATGTAGCTCTTGACGATACCTTTAGGCGGGGTGAAAGATTCTTCGGGGTGTTCTTGTAATGCGGTTTTCATGTAGTCTATCCACATGGGGAGCGATGTTCGTCCCCCGGTTTCTTTTTTCCCAAGCGGTTTAGAATCATCGAAACCAACCCAAGTGATCGTTGTTATTTTAGGGGAAAAACCATTAAACCACGCATCGCGTTGTTGATTGGTTGTGCCTGTTTTTCCTGCCAGATCTTTTCTACCTAATGACTTTGCCCGTCTTGCGGTTCCTCGGCTAATCACATCTTGTAATAAGCTGTTCATTAAGAAGCTAATTTCAGGCGATATAATTCTAGGTGCATAGTTGTTTTTATGTTGTTGTGTGACTTTGCAGGTTGTACACGCTACTTTGCGCTGTGTTTGAAAAATAATTTCGCCCTGACTGTTTTCTATGCGGCTTATCGCATAGGGTTCTATCAAAAAGCCACCATTGGCAAAGACTGAAAAAATTCGGGCCATTTCTAATGGCGAAGCGGTACCACTTCCTAAAGCCAGTGTTAAGTTGTTGGGGAGTTGGCTCTCAGAAAGGCCAAAACGTTGAGCCGTAGAAATTATTTTGGCTATCCCTATTTCCCGTAGTAATCGAATTGAAATTAAATTTCTTGATTTTCTTAATGCAGTTCTTAGTCGAGTGGGACCAAAGAACTTACCGCTGTAATTTTCAGGACGCCATTCAGTTTTATTGGATTGGCTTTCGTAAACGATAGGAGCATCATTGATAATGCTCGCTAGGGTATAGCCATTTTCTAGAGCGGTGGTATAAAGTATCGGTTTAAAACCAGACCCGGGTTGGCGTTTGAGTTGGGTGGCTCGATTAAATTTACTGCGCTTAAAATCAAAGCCACCGACCAGCGAAATAATGGCACCTGTTTGTGGGTCGATAGAAATCAATGCACCCTCAACTTCCGGTTCTTGACTGAGTCGCCATTGGCCGTTTCTAGACTGCCTTACTCGGACAAGTGTATCGGGTTGGAAGTTTTCTTCGACGGTGTTTTTTGGGTTCGTGCTTTGGGATGGTAGCGCCCATTTAAAATTTTTCCGAGAGATAATGATTGTAGTTTTATCAGCTAATTGTGCCGTAATTTGATTGGGGTTTACTGCTTTAATGGTCGCAAGGATGGTATCGCCAATGTATTGTGAAGTGCGTAATGGATCAATGGGCTCGGCCCGGTAACCGTGGCGTTCCTCGTAATTGTGTAATGCATTTCGTAGCGCGCTAGTGGCTGTCTTTTGTAGTTTAATATTTAATGTTGTGTAGACCTTTAAACCGGATTCATAAGCTTTATCGCCGAGTAAATCAATAACTTTTATTCTGACCATGTCAGAAAAATAGGGAGCGGTTACCATACTAAGTTGTTTTTGTCGGGAAGCGGTAATCGGTTGTGCGTGGGCATCATCAAATTCAACTTTATTAATATAACCTAATGTTAACATTCGATTTAAGACATAGTTGCGTCGTATTAAGGCGCGGTCTGGGTCGTTAATAGGGTTTAGACTCGAGGGTGCTTTAGGTAAACCGGCAACCATTGCCAGTTGAGCAAGAGATAACTTCGCAAGGGGTTTTCCATAGTAAACCTCGGCAGCAGCAACAACACCATAAGCTTTTCGACCTAAAAATATTTTGTTGATATAAAGTTCAAGTATTTCATTTTTGGTTAATTCATTTTCAATTTTTAATGCCAAGATAATTTCTTTTATTTTTCGGATGTAGGTTTTTTCACGGGTGAGTAAAAAGTTTCTGGCAACTTGCATGGTAATTGTACTGCCGCCTTGTTTCTTTTTTCCAGAGATGACGAGTTTAAAGATGGCGCGTAACAGTCCTCGTAAATCAACACCGTGATGGTTATAAAATCGTTGGTCTTCAGAGGCTATAAAGGCATTTAAGAGCTGTGGAGGAACTTTGTTATAGGAAATAGGTGTACGTTTTTTTTCACCAAATTGATCGATTAGGACATTGTTGTGACTGTATATTTTTAACGGCGTTTGGTAGTTAATATTTTTTAACGAAGCGGTGTTGGGTAGCTCAGTAATTATAGTGGTATAAATCAAGATGCTTAACAAGGTAAGACTCATGAGGACAGTTGTCACAAGTAAGGCAGGTTTAGTCATTGGGTGATTTAGTGGAAAATTTTGTTAAATATTTAAGGGTTAAGTTGATAAAAGTATAAGCAAGTTGTGACGGTCATTAATCTTAACAAAATTTAGCGTAATAAGTGAGTAATAAGAGTCGGGTCCTGTAGTGCTCGTTAAGGATAGTTATTTTAAGTAAAAAAGTTTTGAGTAATTTAATCTCTGACTATACTTCAGTAACAATTAATTGAGTAATTAGGGCTTAAATGGAATGAATTTTCTGAAAAATATAGCTGTTTTATTCAGGCAGTATCTTTTTCCTGCAGGAGAATCAATGGTTGCTGTTGATCTTCATGCAGCAGAATTTAGGGTGATAGAGTTAGCTAAGAAGAGTGACCAATATATCGTAGAAAATTTGTTTTGTTACCAGCTTAACAGCGGGACCCCTTCAGAGCTTGAAACAATTGGGTTCGAAGATAAATCAGCAGCATTTAAAAAGATTGTCGAAGAGTTAGGGTTAACGGGTAGACCTGTCTGTAGTAGCGTTTCGAATGCGTTAGTGATGAGTAAGATTATTGAACTGTCCGCAACACTAAGTCCTGTTGAAATAGAGCATCAGGTGATGTTAGAAATTGATCGCTTTGTTCCTTATCCGATAGAAGAAATTAGTTTTGATTATGAAATTCAGGGTGATTCAGGAGAGGGTGAGGGGCAGATTAATGTTTTGTTGGTAGCTTCCCGTAGAGAGAATATTGATGATCAAGTTGCAGTATTATCTGCTGCAGGATTAAAGCCCGTTATTTTAGATGTTGATGTGTATGCAATGGAACGTGCTTTTTCTTTGTTAGTTGGTCAGTTGCCTGAGAGTGTTCTTGAAAAACCTGTTGCTATTTATGATTTTAGGGGTAATTCAGTTACCTTGTATGTCATGTGCGGTGAGCGAAATATTTATATGCGGGAGCAGAATTTAGGGAGTCAACAGATAAAAAAAGAATCTCATAGTTTTTATGAGCCTGAGACGTCACTGTCAGGAAAGGGGTCGGAGGAGGACTTAATTCAGGCCGATAACTCGGTAGCTATTATTAATAATGCTGTGGTCATTCAACAGGTTTTGAGAGGTTTGCAGTTTTACGAGGCTGCCAATATAAATGATCCGGTTGGGCATATTGTTTTAGCGGGTGATGTTGCTGTGAATAATGATATTGATGAGGCAATAAAGCAACAAGTAGGACTGGCCATATCAATAGCTGATCCTTTTAAAGAAATGGTTGTTTCAAAGCGAATTGATACGTTGGACCTGACTCCGTCACTATTTATGATTACCTGTGGCTTAGCGCTTAGGGGGTTTGTTAATGGCGCTCATTAATCTATTGCCTTGGCGAGAGCAAGAAAGAAAAAAGAAGCGCCGTGAATTTATAGTGGGTGTGGTGGTTGCTGCGGTAGTAGCGGTAGTTGTTTTAATTTTTGTGCATATTTATGTTGCAAGTTTGCAAGGTTATCAGGCGCAAAGAAATGCCCTGCTTGCTACAGAAATAAAGCTTCAAGCAGTAAAGCTTGCCAAGATAACAGGTTTGGAAACGCAGAAGAACAAGTTGATTAATAAAATTAAGGTCATACAAGGGTTGGAGCGGCACCGGTTTGGAATAGTCCATGTTATGGATGCATTGGCTAAGGTGGTTCCTGATGGTATTTATTTAATAAGTTTTACTCAGTTTGGCAATGATTTAGAAATAAAAGGAAAGTCGATTGCTAATGGACAAATATCAAGATTGATGAGGTCAGTTGAAAGCTCCCTGTGGTTGAAAGCACCTCAGTTGCAAATTATTCAGGCAGTTAATAAAGAAAAAAAAGAGTATGTCGACGATTTCAGAGTTAATTTAAAGCAATTTCATAACCTAGTGGATTAAGAGGTCACCTTGTCGTCAATGAATGTAGAAATCAGCGCCGTAGAAACATGGCCCATTTATGTCAAGTTACTGGTGGGGGTGTTTGTTGGGGTAATCGTATTAATAACAGGACTTTATTTCGATACCTCGCTTCAATGGCAAGAATTGGAAAAACTACAGGAAAAGGAGCAGGAATTAAAATTAATATTTGAGAAAAGACAAAAAAAAGTAGTGAATTATATCGGTTATAAAAATCAGTATTTTGAGATAGAAAAGCAGTTGGACAATATGCTGGATAAGTTGCCAAATAAATCAGAAGTCGCAGATTTATTGATTGAGGTTTCACAAGTGGGTCTTAATAGTGGGCTTAAGTTTAAGTTATTTAAACCTATGGCTGGTCAAGGAAAAGACTTTTATAAAGAGTTACCTATTCAAATTCAAGTGGTGGGCGATTATAAGCAGTTTGCTGTTTTTATAAGTGGACTGGCTGGGTTGTCAAGAATCGTAACCATTCACGATATTAATATTAAGACATCAGGCGGTCCACTTTTAATGATGGATGCCATGATTAAAACATACAGTGAGCCGCAAGCAGAAAAAGGTTTGCAAGGGAATAGAAAGCAATGAGTCGACTTAAATCAAAGGGCTTATCGGTAGGCGTGTTGACCTTATGGGTTGTGGGTTGCAGCGATCAGCATGGTGGACTGTTGCAGTATATTGAACAAGTGAAAGCAATACCGGCCAGTAAAATAGAGGCATTGCCGGAGTTAGTCGTTATTGAGTCGTTTGAATTTGATGCTGGAAATGTAAGGGACCCTTTTAAGCCATTAGAAAAGATGTCTGCAGAAATGCAAGGATACGATGCACTGTCGAATGCAGTGCATCCCGATTACTCGCGGCTAAAAGAAGCGATGGAATTTATGCCGTTGGATACGTTAAGAATGGTGGGCACGGTATTTTTTCAATTGGAGTTGTGGGGTCTGGTAGAAACACTTAATGGGAAAATATATCGTGTAAGAGCGGGTGATTATATGGGCTTAGATCACGGTGAAATTGTTGCAATTAAAGATGCAAGTATTGAGTTGCTTGAGATGGTTTCAGGTAGTGAGCCGGGAGTGTGGGTTAAGCGTAAGGCGAAATTGGAGATTCTGCAATGAGTAAATTATTTTTAGGCATTTGGCTGCTGGTCATAGTTAAAGTAACGATGTTTTCAATTGCCTGGGCTGTAAATGAACAGCAGTCGGACTTAAGTAATGTGGCTGAGTTTCAAGGTGCAATGGTTAAGGCGAGGGATATTGCTAAGTTAATTCCTCAGCGATTTATTACTGATATCAGTTTTACGGGGGGGCTTCGAGGTAAGGGGCGTTTATTGATTACTTTTAATAATTCTAATGCTTTTGTTAATTTTAAGGAAAGCGCTGGTCAGGTTACCGTCTCTTTATTGAATACAGTTATAGCAAAGCGGTTTTTGAAACGGATGAAGGTTAAGTCGCAGGGGACGTTAGTTGATTTTATTGATTTTAAACAATTGGTCTCTGAAACCAAAGTTTTTATAAAGCTAAATACAGAGCGATTTCATTACACGAGCATGCAAGGTGAGAAAACATTAACGATTAATTTTACTCCGGTGTCTGTGAGAGCTGTAGGTAGTAGACAAAAAAAAGGGCGCGTCAATAAAGGGGAGCGCCTATCGTTGAATTTTAAAGAAATTGAAGTGCGCTCAGTGTTACAAGTGTTGTCTGATTTTACCGGGTTGAATATTATTGCAACGGATTCAGTTTCAGGGGCGGTTACGTTAAAATTAAACGATGTGCCTTGGGATCAGGTGTTATCACTGGTTTTAAAAGCCAAGGGATTGGCAATGAGGCAAAACGATAATATTGTTTTAGTGGCCCCGGCAACTGAAATTAATAAAATAGAACAAGAGGAGTTGGCATCCCAAAAGGTTGCAGCTTATTTAGAGGCATTGAAAACAGAATTTTTGCAAATTAATTATGCAAAGGCAGTAGATATTAGGGATATATTAACTTCGGGTAATGGCGGAGGGGCTGCAGATACGGATATGAGGCAAAATTCAATGCTTGTTTCTGAGCGCGGAACAGTGGTTGTTGATGAGAGGACTAATACTCTAATAATAAAAGACGTGCCTGCTAAGTTAAAAGAGATTGTTCAGTTGGTTGTATTGTTAGATAAGCCGGTGCAGCAAGTGATGGTGGAAGCGCGAATCGTGGTTGCGGATAAAACATTTGCTCAGGAAATGGGTATTAAGTTTGGGGTTACTGGGGAAAAAGACAGTTCTACGAAAGCTACAGTTAATGCCTCATTGCTTGATTTTGGAGTGAGTGCTGTGAATCCTTACGGGGCCTTGGGGATGACCTTGGCAAGAGGGGCTGATTATGTGCTTAATTTAGAGTTATCAGCACTGGAAAATGAAGGTAGAGGCGATATTATTGCTAACCCGCGGGTAATGACTTCAGATCGGGTTAAGGCCGTTATAAAACAAGGGGTTAAAAAACAGATTACGGTACCGGCTAGCGCGAATAATCCGGCGTCGCAACGTTTTATTGATGTGGTATTGGAATTAAATGTAACGCCGCATATCACGCCGAATGGTGAGGTTATTAT
>MPSY01000216.1 GCA_001901525.1 Methylococcales bacterium OPU3_GD_OMZ
GGCCATGTTATTTACAGTGATTTATGATAAATTGGTATCATTCATTTTACCGGATGAGTCCTATTGATAATCAGGTGTTTTGCTGTGTTTCGTGCAAAGGTCTCAAGGAGTAATTAAGGAGTAATAAGGTTTTTATTTGATTATCGCGTTAGTTGACCCAATTCACAGTGACAAAAATCATTTTGTTGCTGTTTAGCTACAGAAGAGTCTACTTTAAAGGTCATTTAACTGAGTTTTTTCTAAAAGATTAAGATAAATAAGGACTAAGGTGTCATGTGGGGTATTGGGTTTTTTGCACTTTTTTGTGCTTTTTGGTATCGTTATGGTGCAAAAACTACAAATTAAAGGATTAGTAAGGGAATAATATGAAAATGATTTTAAAATATGCCGTCTGTATTTTAGGTGTTTCTGTGGTAACCGGTACTGCTGTTGCAGAACACGAGCAACTTCCAAGCCTTATTATTGAAGGCAGTGCAACACGCGCAGGTGCTTTTTCAACAGCGCCTGATAACACCGGCTTAAAGGATACGGCTTCTCTATTAGAGCGGGTGCCAGGAGCAAACGTTAACCGTAACGGTGTTTTAACAGGTATTGCCGCTTATCGCGGTATGTTTGGTAATCGGGTTACAACAACCATTGATAACTCAGCGCTTAAAGAGGCGGGTCCTAACAGCATGGATCCACCGTTAAGTCATTATCCAGCGGCACTCACTGAGAGTTTAACGGTTCACAGAGGCATTGCGCCAGTCAGTAGTGGTATTGAAACGATGGGCGGCTCTATGCATGCCAAATCGCGTAAAGGACAGTTTGCTGAAGGCGAGGGTATTGAAACGCATGGTGTCGGTTCGATGGGTTATAGCTCGGTGGATGACGGTTATGTCGGCGCTTTAATGGGTTCAGTGGCCAATAAAAATCATAAGCTTCACTTGTCAGGGTCACAAGAAAAAGGCGGTGATTACACCGTTAAAGACGGTACCGAACAAGCTAATACCGAATATGACCGCAATGCTTTTTCAGGCGGTTACGGTTACCAACGCGCGGGCCATGAATTTGGTCTTAATTACAGTAATACCGACCAAGGCGTAACAGGTACTCCGGCACTGCCAATGGACATTAATTATGTCAGAGGCGGCATGTGGGATATGCACCATGCTTGGGATATGGGCAATGATATTTCTTTGAAAACTGATGTGTTCTACCAAAAAATGCGTCATTTAATGTCCAATAACGTTTTGCGTACAGCAGGGACTGCAATGACCAATAGGACTAAAGTTGAGGCCGGCGGAATTAGTATGGCTTTAGCGATGCCTTTTAATGACG
>MPSY01000217.1 GCA_001901525.1 Methylococcales bacterium OPU3_GD_OMZ
TTTCAAAACTAATTTCAGCCAGCGTCTCACCTAACTCATAAAAAATATTTTCCGCTTCTACTTTCTTAAAGCCCAGCTCAACAATTTTTTTAACTTCCTCATACGGTTTAACGACACCCGGGGTCAATTCAGTGACCTTAATAATATGATAACCAAATTCTGTTTTAACGGGCTCAGATACCTCACCTTCTGCCAATCCTAATGCTATTTTCTCAAAATCAGGATCCATATCTCCGGCAACAATCAATCCTAAGTCTCCCCCTTTACGGGCTGATAACTTATCCGCTGAAAATTCACCGGCTAATGCTGCAAAGCTACTGCTTTTTAAACGTTCTTTTATCTCCGCCGCTTGTACTAAAGCCTTATTCTTATCGGATAATAAAATATGGCTGATTTTGCGACGCTCATCCGTTCTAAAAGCATCTTGTTGGTCTTGATAAAACATCTCTAATTGAGCCGATGTCGGCTTAATACTTTTAGCAAGATCATCTAAAGCGAGCTCTATATATTCAATAGCAACTGTCGATTCAGTTCGGTAACTCTCAACATTATCTTGATAGTAAGCCTGAATTTCATCGTCTCCAACGTCTGCACCAACGACCGGTAAAGGAACAGTTACAAAACGTGCTGACCGTGTTTGATTCTGAATTTTAAAAAACTGCTCAACATCATAATCAGTAGAAAAACCACTTTCTACAATAGTCCGCTGAAATTGCTCCATAATCATCGCTTTCTTAATTCTTCTGACAAACTCATCCGAAGTTATTTTTTGTTGCGACAACAAAGCTTGATAACGCTCTTTATCAAACTTACCATCGGTTTGAAAATATTCTAAAGTCGCAACAAAATCTCGAACTGACTTATCTGTCACCGCAAGCCCTTCGTCTTCAACATGCTGTAATAACACTTCATCTCGAATGAGCTTTTCCAACGCCAATTTCTTTAACTGTGTTTCGTCAATATTCATGCCCTTAAAATTTTCACTATATTGACTATAAGCACGATTAATATCTCGCTGAAAAAATTCTTTTTCACCCACCGTTGCGACCGGACTTTCTTCCCCTACATCTAAATAATTCTGAATACCCCACAGAGCAAACGGAACACAAATCATTAATAAAATGAACCATGAAAAAACACCTTGGGACTTTTCTCTAATCTTTAGCAACATAATGCTTTACCTTGCGCAAACATTTAAAATAATTTTCATGTGGTTGGAAACAAAAAAACCCCAGACCTTTGAGTCATAGGGTTTTCTATATATGGCGGAGCGGACGGGACTCGAACCCGCGACCCCCGGCGTGACAGGCCGGTATTC
>MPSY01000091.1 GCA_001901525.1 Methylococcales bacterium OPU3_GD_OMZ
ATAAATTTTCTTATTTGGGTCGGCATTACCGGTGCAATTGGGAGTTTGTTTGTCACGTTAGGGATTTTTATGATTGGAGAGTATGTCACATTATTGTTATCTATTCCGGCGCTTATCGTTAGTTTGCTTCTTTATCGATGGGCCGATGCAAGAGACCTAAATACTAAAAGAAATAGCGGAAGTTAAGTCTATTAAGCATCTGTTTCATAGTCGGCATGGCGGGTTCCCTGTAGTCTTTTAATCCAGGGTTTTTGTCCTTGGGGATCAACATCGAAAGCAAGTGATTCAGGTTTATGTAACAAGCCTTCTTCTCCGGATGCGTTGGGATTAAGTTGACTTTTTTCAATAAAATCGACTATTCGTTGCGTATTATAGACAATTAAAATACGGTTGCCGTGTTGATTTCTATAGGTTAAATAGGCAACATTTTCTTCAATTAATGAAGGGTTTAGCTTCATTAATGATTCGATATTTTGGCTATGGTTTTGTGAGAGGTGCTTGAGTGTCGATTCTGGGTGGTTGATAATCAAGTTCTTACAAAAGGTCGCGAAGGTAGTCTTACGTTGGTGGCTTTTTATTTCTTCTAGTTGCTGCGTGTTAAAGGTAAAACTTTCGGCAACTAAATAATGTTGATTGCGTGCACCATCATTGGCAAATAATGAAATTTTATTGAGGTGGCAGTCCTCAAGGGCGGTGAGGAAAGACCGGGGCGCACGTATATGTTTATCGATGGTTACGACCCAAGGCAGGGCGCGGCCCGTTGTTTTAAATCGTTCTTTAACACTCTCGGCAACAACGGAGCGCTGAAGTTCATTTTCACGACCGGCGGGCTTAACTAGAAAAGCATCAACAGCGGTTATTTCTGTATGAAAACCTGCTAGGTAGAATTGACTAATTATATCTTTATAGCGAGGACTGTAAGGGATACAGGTGCCGTCATAAAGTATGTGTATTCGTTTTCTTTTAGCCTGTTCAGCCACTAAGTGTCGAAGTCTATTAGCAAAAGGTTCTACATAAATATAATCGTCGCTGTGATGGTTCGCGGCGGTTAAAACGGTATAAAGATCACTTTGTTTACGAAAATCATCGAGAGAGGCAATTACAAAATTATTGCCGCATTGTGCTTTAGCGATTTCTTCAACTGCGGTTTTACCTGCGCCGGCTCCGCCCATGCACATAAATAATTTAGGGTTATGACTGCCGGTTTTGTGTTCAAAAATATCAACGACAATGGTATTTAATTTTTCGATGACTTTATTGAGTCGGGTGTAGCCAATTTCAATGGTACGCTCCAGACGGGTATCGCCATTAGCCGCATTTAGTAATTTATTTTTTAAGGCTGGGTTGTTAGCCAGATTAAAGATAACGTGCTTGTTATTACCTTCAATTTTCTTTAAGAGTTCGATTAATTCTGTGTGACTGGGTGAACGTAGTCCTGTCAGCATGTTGACATCGAGACAAAACAACGGCGTTGTTGTCGGTTGCGATATGTTGATGCCGTCGATGTCGTGTTTTTCTGAAGTTCTTAGTTTTTCAGTGCCCGGTAAGTAACCAATGATTTTATCTGAAGTATCAAGGGGAATATCGGCAAACTGGCGGCCTTTGATAAATATTTTATCTTTGATGCTTTCCAGTGGAACAATGGCGCCATTGATGGTCACTAAGCAAAGAATACCATCAGAGGTAGTATGTGATAGGAAGGGAATGCCTGAAATAAAGATTTTATTTTCAGGCCATTGGCCATATTGATTGGCGATATTTTCAAGAGACTTAGTTAGTGTCGGGTCAAGTGCGTGCTTAAAGGCCATGGTGACTTCATTTAGTGTGCTGCCGGGTTGGTGTAAAACCACAGTATCGATGGCTTCAAGGCGACGAAAATCAATTCCTTGTTCATAAACAGCTTTAAAAGCAGGTAGTTTTCCAAGGGTGATGATGAAGTAATTTAAGGTGATTCGGTTGCCATAATCAAAAGGGCGGACGGAGCGCATTTTATGATAAAAGTTACCCAAGCGGTCAGCGATATTATCGGTTCGGATGACGAAGCCATTTTTGTCAAATAGTGCAGTGTTTTTATTCAGATCATTTTCTAAAACCAGATCTTTAATGACCTCTCTGAAAATGCGTCTCTTATTTGCTTTTGGCATGAACCCGGGGCGGTGACTAGCTGTTGCTTGTCCTTGCCAGTCATGGTGTATTTCACGATGAATTCTATAAAATAATTCAGTCAGGTAGGTAACGCGTTTAGCTTGGTCATGTGATACCGTGCCTTCTGTTTCATGTTGCAGTGTAGCCAGTAATTGCGTGCCTTGAAAAATACCTAATGCCCGTCGTAATTTTTTAAGTTGTCTTTTATGCGTCGCTAACGATGATGTAGGGTTGTTGAGATCGGGCATTTAATCAAATCCAAGTTGGGAATGGTGACGTATTGAATTGTGAGGAAAGTTTGTTAACTTACATGTCAGGTGGAATTGAGAGCAGTCTGAAAAGTGATTGGGCGTGATCTGCACTGGTATGTCCTAAATCAGTGAGGTAGCCGCCATCAGGCGCCGTTACCATACCTTTGTCGTACAGTCGTTGAATGGCTGTAATTTCCTTGCCGGTCGCTGAAGAATGAATTTTGATACCGAGTTGCATTGAATCTAAGTTGAATTTAAGTAATAAATTTAATTCTTCTATTTCTTCATGGGAGAATGTCATTTGGCCACCTTTTTTATTGAATTATACGGTTTGTTACTAAAATCTTCTAATGAATATTTTCAGCTTTAGAGCTAACGTTTTGTAATAAGAGGTTTTTTAGTTAAGTTTTGGTATCACTAAAACGTTTAGTTTGACGAGGTTGGGTAGCTAGAGTCGATAAATGTAGTGTTTATGTTTGAGTTATCTTGAAATAGGGGTGATGCTCCTGTAACATTTTAGGCTTACGCCTTGGATTTTCAAGGGAGTTTTTTAGTTTAAATTGAAGTAGGCAAGTAGGTGAAATGATGGATTTGTCACAAGCTTTAGGGATATCTAATAAAGAAAGTCAATCTGTATTGGATCAAGTTGAATTGCACGAATATATTAATCTAAAATTAGCGTCATGTGGACAGCCAATTTGTGTAAATGACGAGATATCGGGTATTTCTTTAACAACACAGGATATGATGCGCAATTATTTAGAGAAGAGCCGTCAGTTGGCCTCTAAGCGTTATCCCGTGGATCAACGAATTCAAGAATTTCTGGATGCATATTTGTCAGATCTTAATTTAGACGAGGTGCCGCAGTTACCTGCAATTAGTTTTGAATTAGATCGGCATGGTATTGCCAGAGAGTTATCAATCACTAAAGGCGAGCAAACTTATCAGTCAGATTATGTTACCAGTTATAAAGTAGACCAAGGGGTATTGCATAACCCTGCCAGTGACCGTAGAACCACGAAGGGATCATTCCATGTGGCAGCGGGGGGGTTACCTGTGGCCGGTGATAAAAAAGAAGTGCCTTTACAGACCTTTGCTTGGCTACTCAAGCATGCTGTTGATTCAACATCTGAGTTGTTATCAATTCCTTTTTGCTCAAATGAACCAGAAACGGCTCAGCTGTTTGCGTCGTTACTTTTAAGGCCGACGGTTTGTCCAGAAATCCCGGGTATCGATTATAAAAAATCGATGGAAGTGCGTTTTTTTGCACCCGGTAGTTTGGTGAGTAATTTGGATTTTGTTGAGAGTATTTTTGGCAATGCAGGCAACCCTGCCTTACCTGATAATGACGCTGCGCTTGATATAAAGCACTGGAGTGGTCATACCGGTTGCGTGATATTAGCACCGCACTTAGTTAATTTTACCAAACAAGAACTCGGTTTACCGCATTGGAACGATGCGACTGAGCGGGAACGTCGTGATGAGATGTGTTGGCAGTCTCCGGATGAGTTTTATAATGACGGGCAAGCATTTAAAATTACAGCACGGAATGATCAAGGGGTTATTGTTACTCTGATAGCAGATAATTATTTTGGTTATTGTAAGAAAGAAGTTAAAACTCAAATTACTTATGCCGCCAATTTATACGGTTTAGCTGAAGAAGAGCATGCCGGCGGAGCATTGGCTTTTTGTCGTAGAAATCATGGTGAAGAATACGGTATTGGCAGCCCAACTCGTCAGTCGGGATATGATTTTGATAATGTGGCGATGCAATTTGGCGATGTGATGGATGTTTTACCCGAGGGGTATGGGGTCGATAAAAATTACGCTAAATTAATTTATGTGCCACAAGATCTCCGCATGGATTTAAATGCACAAACTATTACGTGGATTAAGGGACGTACAAAACATTCTATTCGACTCCAGCCGGGTTTTGTGTATATGCAGCCCAATGGCTATAAGATAGAAATGGAAAAACATCCCGGTGTTGACAGTTGGTATTTAGTGGGCACTGATCCCGAAGGGACGTTTTGTCATAAACCCAGTACAGTCTCCGGTGGCGGAAAATCTGAGATCTCTAAATCAATTGAGGATGCTATTTTATATAACCCACTGTTCGTTAATGATTTACAACAAGATTTAGACAGTGTTCAGGAGATTTTTGATAAAGACTATAGGGAACGTTTTAAGCCGGGTCATGCGTATGAAGATCATAATCCGAGCCGGCCTCCTTTAAGTGATGAGCGTAGTCTTGGCTCAGTTATTAAATTATTATCGGTTTCTTCCAGTCATACAGAGGAATATAAAGCTTGGTTAAAGGCTATTCCACCTTATATCTTGGCGTTAGTCTTTGTCGTTAAACGTTTTTATCGTTCTGAGTGGGGTGATTCATGGCGCGAGTATTTTTCTGTTGATACGGTGGATGGCGCTCCAGCACATGAATTACGAATGAATTACCGTAAAATTCTGGCTTCCTATTTACGTGTTGGTTTTGATCAGAATGGAGGCTGGCGAACATTTAAATTACGGCAAGATTTTATGGCGGCTGAAAAGATACAAATGGAAGATGATATTAGTGCTTCTGTTGTCGTGCCAAAAGATGTTATTAAGGAGTTTTGTGCCCAGACCATACCGAATGAAAGTATAAAATTAATAGAGAATTGTGAATTCAGATTGTTTCAGCGACCTGACGATGCTGTCATCCCAGGCTATGATAAACAAACAGAATTTAATATGGCTAAAAAGGGAAACTTTTTGGCTAATTATGAGCCACTAGATAAGGAAAGTTTATCAGAAGTCGTAAGCGATGTGATTAAGTTCACTAAGTTTACTGAACCTATGCATTCGCTCTTGACTAATAGCGTTAATAATGCGGGTAAATATGTCTGTTCATCGGCCCACCCTCGGATAGTGAACGGTGCGCCATCTAAGAATCCGCGTTATTTAGAGACGCGCGCTGATATTCTTGATCCTTCAAGAAAATATTTTGCTGAGATGGGGATTCGCTTACATCGAAAAATATCGCTGGATTCGCCAATTTGTCATCCGGTTGATTCTGTTTTAACAGGGCGTCGAAATAATCCACGTGAACCTGGCATTCGGCCGTTAGCCGTTTATAACCCAATCCATTTTCAGGAATTGCCTGAATTATTTATGGATTTTGTGAGTTCATTGACGGGTAAATCACCTTCAACAACCGGAGCGGGTAGTGAGGGTGCATTAACTAAAGGGCCTTTTAATGCGCTTAGAACCACTGCGGACCTTAACAACGCTCTGGTTTCTTTTATGGTGACCGGTTATGCCGGGTTCTCAAGTTCCGCAGGCTATATTGGCACTAATATGCGCGTAGATCATGACGTGAGTCTGCTCATTCCTGAAATATGGACACGGCTCAGTGTTGCAGAAAGAGAGCCTGAATTTATGATTAAAAATGAATATTTGGAGCCTGTAGAAGATTTTGATCATAATGGTGAGAAAGTTTTAGGCAGTCGCTTGGGCTATCGTATTACTGAGCATTTTGTACATGACTTTTTTGGGAAATTATTTGATAACCCTGTCGTGGTCTTTACCGATGACATTCTAAAACCTGAGTTGCAAGATCTTGATGATTATGTTGATGGAATAAATAACATTATTGAAACACATCAGCGTGTGGCGCAACAATATATTGATGATGGAAGTATTGAAGATGCTTGCCCGCCGTTGAAAGCATTGCTGTATATCATGGCAAATGGTGAGTATGAGGGTAAGACCGTTCAAGACCCTGAAATTCGTCAATTATTTACTAAAGAATCTATGTTGGCCTCAAATTGGTATCAAGAACGTCTCGAAGAGAAACAACGAAAAGATATTACGCTTTGGCGGCGTCATCTTGATAGCATTGAGGACTATGCAGAGCAAACGCAGAGCTTAAATGGCAGTAATCCAATTAATACCCAGGAATTAATATCAATTGCAAAAGACAAGTTAGCGGTTGTTTCTAGTGGTGATTACTTGAATTTCTTACGGGGTACTATTGGTGCTGATCTTCTTGGGCCAACGCAGTCCTCTTAATTTTATTCTTCGTTGTTATAAATAAAACTATGCGGGTATCTATAAGTTTTAGGTACTCGCATCCTCGGTTATTGACTTTTATTTAACTTTAGTTCGCTGATATGTCTATTTCTATAGAACTTATTGAGAAAGAGATTCGTGAGGCCGGTGCCATTGCAATGGATTATTTTGCTAATTTAGCCGATCTTGAAATCAGTAAAAAAAGTCCCCGTGATCTTGTGACGGAAGCAGATGTTGCAGTTGAATCTTTTTTGCATAAGAAATTACAACTCCATTATCCGCGCTTTGGTTTTTGGGGTGAAGAAAGTGGGCAAAGTGAAAACCAATCACAGCGCTGGGTTGTCGACCCTATAGATGGTACTCATTCTTTTTCTAAAGGGCAGTATTTTTGGGGCATCAGCGTTGCGTTGGAAATTGAAGGTGATATTGTTTTTGGTGCGGTCTTCGCGCCGGCTTTAGATGATTATTATATGGCTCAAAAGGGTCAGGGGGCATGGAAAAATAATCAGCTAATTAACGTTTCTTCTGAGGAGACTTTGGCAAATGCAATGATAACGACCGGCTTTGCTTGCCTTAGGGATTATAGGGAAGATAAT
>MPSY01000092.1 GCA_001901525.1 Methylococcales bacterium OPU3_GD_OMZ
GGCCGTCATTAGACGAAATGTTCTGGAAAACCCAAGCTGGTATACTGCTTACACTCCCTATCAGGCTGAAGTTAGTCAGGGACGATTGGAAGCTCTATTGATTTTTCAGCAAATGGTGAGTGACTTAACAGGGATGGATTTGGCCAATGCTTCTTTACTTGATGAAGCAACTGCCGCGGCCGAAGCGATGGCAATGGCCCGCCGGTTATCAAAAAACAAATCTGACATTGTTTTTATTGATGAAAATTGCTACCCGCAAACTATTGCCGTAATGCAAACCCGAGCAGAATCTTTGGGTTTTACTGTACTGATAGGAAACCCGTTTTAACAATTAGATCAATGTGATTTTTTTTCTATATTAGTACAATACCCAGCCTCTACAGGTGAAATAAATGATCTAAGTGCTCTTGTGTGTTGCGCACATGAAAAGTCAGCACTGGTTACTGTTGCTACTGACTTACTCAGCTTGGTCTTGATAAAATCACCGGCTGATTATGATGTTGATATTGTTGTTGGCAACTCACAGCGGTTTGGTGTACCGATGGGTTATGGGGGGCCGCATGCAGCATTCTTTGCGACTAAAGATGTTTTTAAACGTTCTATACCAGGCCGAATTATCGGTGTTTCAAAAGATTGTCATGGTCAATTAGCCCTACGTATGGCATTACAGACCCGAGAACAACATATTCGCCGTGACAAAGCGACTAGCAATATTTGTACGTCACAAGTTTTGTTGGCGATTATCGCAGGCTTTTATGCTATTTATCACGGTTCACGTGGTTTATTTCTCATTAGTAGACGAGTCCATCGTTATAGCCAAATATTAGCAAAAGGGATTGAGCAACTGGGTTACAGCATCCTAACGCAACATTTTTTTGATACTTTTGTTATTCATACTCCAGGCAAAGCGAGAGGGATTATCAACAAAGCTCAAGAGGCAAAAATAAATCTACGAATGATTGATGTGGATCATTTGGCTATTTCAGTTGATGAAACAACAGATCGAGATATTATTCGCACAGTGTGGCATATATTTTCTTCACCGACAGATGATCAACCTGTTATTAATATTCTGGATACGCAGGTGGTTGATTGTATTCCTCAGCATGGGATGCGGCATAAACCCATACTAAAACACCCTGTATTCGAAAAATTCCATTCTGAAACTGGCATGATGCGTTATTTACGCAGATTGGCCCGTAAGGATATCGCCTTAGACCGTAGTATGATTCCGTTGGGTTCTTGTACGATGAAACTGAATGCGGCAACTGAAATGTTGGCTATTTCTTCTACTGATTTTAATGGATTACATCCGTTTGCTCCACTTTATCAGACTATGGGTTATCAACAGTTATTTGAAGAGTTAGATGACATGTTATGTGATCTGACTGGTTTTAATGCCTTTTCATTTCAACCTAATGCGGGGTCACAAGGTGAATATACCGGCTTAGTAGTGATTCGAAAATATTATTAGGTTAAGGGGGAGGGAAGGCGCAAGATTTGTTTGATACCTGCATCAGCTCATGGTACAAACCCAGCCAGTGCAATGATGGCAGGCTTTAACGTGGTGGTATTATCGTGTGATGACAATGGTAATATTAGTATGGAGGATTTACTTTGTAAGGTAGCAATGTATTCTGAAAATTTAGCTGTCTTAATGATTACTTACCCATCTACCCATGGTGTATATGAGGAATCATTCTGTGAAATGTGTAAAATAATTCATCAACACGGTGGTCAGGTTTATTTGGATGGGGCTAATTTTAATGCTTTAGTGGGATTAAGCCGACCGGGCAAAATAGGCGTCGATGTTGCGCATTTTAATTTGCATAAAACCTTTAGTATTCCCCATGGTGGCGGTGGTCCCGGTGTTGGCCCTATTGGTATTGCAAACCATCTGCTCCCTTATCTACCTGACCACCCTATAATAAAAGGCATTAATCCTTATAAAAATGCACAAGGTACAATTGGCACAATAGCTGCCGCCCCTTGGGGGTCGGCCAGTATATTAACAATTTCATGGGCCTATATTGCGATGATGGGTGCGGTTGGTTTAAGAAAAGCAACACTGACAGCAATACTTAATGCTAATTACATCGCCAAGCGGCTGAAACCATTCTACTCAATACTTTATACCGGGAAAAATGGTTGGGTCGCGCATGAATGTATTATTGATTGTAGGCCATTTAAGAATAGCTGTAATGTCACTGTTGAAGATATTGCCAAACGTTTAATTGACTTTGGTTTTCATGCTCCAACAATTTCTTTCCCGGTCCCTCAAACCTTGATGATTGAACCTACTGAAAGTGAAAGTAAGGAGGAAATAGATCGCTTTTGTCAGGCATTAATTTGTATAAGACAGGAAATTAAAGATATTGAAATGGGACGCGTTAGCCGGGTTAACAATGTTCTACATAATGCTCCGCATTCATTTTATTTATTATTAACAGATTGGCACTACCCTTATTCCCAACAACAGGCTTTTTTTCCTGCTGTTCATTATCATGAAGATAAATATTGGCCCCCAGTGGGACGAATTAATAATGAATATGGGGACAGGCATTTGCAATGTGGTTGTCCGAAATATACAGAGTATTGATTTGTGCCTTATGTGGCCGTTGGTATTTAATAAAATTTATACATAAAACCCCGGATGTAGATAGCGTATATAATTAAAGAAATGATTCCTATTTTACTACTCGTAAGAGGGGATCAAATTGTTAATAAAACCGGGGCTTGCGATACATTCGGAGATTCTCGTAATTGGGAATAGATAATGTTCTTCTTGTGAGTGGTAAGCATGCTTCACTGGGTGAAAGGTATCGGAAACTTGCTGGATCTGGAGTTAGGGTTCCTAATGGTTTTGCTACTACGGTTGCGGCTTATTTTTAAGATAACAACCTCACAGAAAAAATAATTAACGCCTTAAAAAGTATCGACAACGATAATGTCTGTAGTGATTTTTAGCAGCGATGAGGAGAGCCATGAGGTTGTTATCCAGTCATAGCGTTGAAGTTAAGAGGTAAGTACAATTTGTTTTTTTTAAAGTTATCTGTGGATTACCGATTCATAAGCTGGATCTTTTTGCGTCTTTTGGCATTGATTTATATCTTTGCATTTGCATCAATGGCTGTACAAATTGAAGGGCTTATTGGCACACAGGGCATACTCCCTATTGAAGTCAAATTACAGGAGTTGAGCAATGTAATTCCAAACCAAAAATATTGGTTTTTCCCATCAGTATTTTGGTTTACCGCCTCCGACTCTGCTCTGTTGTGGGTTTGTTATTTGGGTGTTATTTCTGCGACTTCGTTGTTTATTGATAGGGCTAGCGCTGTATCCTTGTTTGTCTGTTATATCTTGTATTTATCTATTGCTTTTGCAGGTCAGGATTTTACTGCTTTCCAATGGGATGGATTACTCTTGGAAGTCGGGTTTTTGGCAATTTTTTTGACTTGGGGTTCGGGATGGATTGTCTTTTTATACCAATTTCTTTTGGCGCGGTTTATGTTTATGTCAGGTGTAGTAAAACTGGCAAGTGGTGACCCTAATTGGTCTGGGTTAACAGCATTAAATTATTATTACCAAACACAGCCACTTCCTAGCTCTTTTGCGTGGTATGCACATCATTTACCGCAATGGTTTCATAAACTGTCAGTACTAGGGGTATTTTTTATTGAACTTATTGTACCGGTTTTAATGTTTATACCGGGTAAGTTCAGGTCATTAGTAGCTTTATGTTTTGTCATTTTACAACTGTTTATTATATTGACGGGTAACTATGGTTTTTTTAATTTTTTAGTCATCATTTTATGTTTATTTCTATTCAATGACCATGATGTTACGCCATTTTTATCCAAAAATATGGTCAAGCATATCTATCTTCGCAGTCGTTTACCTGGGCTAAAGGCTCATATAAGCGCAGTTGTTTTCACAGCTGTTGTCTTAATGGTGTGTGGAGCAGATGTATGGCAGGCAAGCACCAGAAAACAAGTGATGCAACCCTTGGCCATGCTACAGCAAACTGTAAAACATTTATCTATCATTAATAATTACGGCCCGTTTGCGGTTATGACTACAATTCGTCGCGAAATTATTATTGAAGGTTCTAACGATGGAAATATATGGTTTCCATACCATTTCAAATACAAACCAGGAAATGTAGAGAAAGCATTAACTTGGGTAATTCCACATCAGCCAAGGCTTGATTGGCTGATGTGGTTTCAAGCGCTCGACAAAAGACCAACTGACGGTTGGTTTTTTTCATTTATAAAGCGAATAAAGGAAGGGTCACCGCAGGTTACTGCACTATTGGCTGGTAATCCTTTCCCAACAACCCCGCCCAATTACGTAAGGGCATTGATTTATCAATACCGATTTACAACCCCACAAGAGCGTAGAATTAATGGACAAATCTGGCAATCAAATACTCCCGGTATTTACTGGACAGAATTTTATTCACAGAATTCTTTAAAATCAGAATATAGCCCCTAATTGGCTAAATGGTACTAGCCGTGATAACGTCTTGCTATTAAGGCAATAAGCACGTCAATTAGCTGACAGGCAATGCTGTGATAGCTACGTTTTTAAAAACATTATTTATCTTTCATGCAATTTTTTAGTGTGTTTCGGTGTATCTACTTGTCTTCCCCATTCAGCCCAAGAGCCATCATAAACAGGTATATCCTTGCAGCCAATTTGGTATAAAGCCAGCGCGAGTACCGCAGCAGAAACGCCAGAACCACAAGTCGTGACTATAGGGTCAGAAAGATTGATATGGGCGTGCTTAAAAAGTGATTGTAATGTTTGATCTGAAAATAAAGTTTTTTGGGTACTGTCCATTAAATGGGCATAAGGGATATTTATACTGTCGGGGATATGGCCGGGTTGAAGTGCGGCTTCGGCCAATCTTCGTTGCCCTAAAAAACTATCAGTTGACCGGGCATCTATAATTTGCCGTGATTTACTTGTCAGTACAAATTTCATTTCCTTTAAGTTAAAAACCAGTTCCGAACAGTATTGTGCCTTAAAGTTTTTTGTTATCGAAGTGGGTTGTTCAGAACTCATGGGGTAATTTAATTGCTTCCAGCGTGTTTGACCACCATCAATAATGTGGACTCGATTATGACCAAAAACCCGAAACATCCACCAGACTCTGGCAGCAGCAAAAAAATGATTATTATCGTAAATGAGCACCAGTGTATTGTTGCTAATCCCCATTTTTCCAACGGCAGTAGAAAAATAGTCTGCATTAGGTAACATATGTGACAAAGTGTTAGACAAATCGGCAACCTCGTCAATATCAAAAAAATGTGCTCCGGGAAGGTGCTGTTGTTGATATTCTTTTTTGGCATTGCGCCGTTGCCTAGGTAAAAAGAAAGTTGCATCCAAAATAACCTGATTTTCAGTATCAAGATTTTGTTGTAGCCATTCGCAACTGACTAGTGCAGACTTTTTAATCAATTCTTTTTGTAAAACCACTATGACATTTTGCGTTAAGTAAAAATGAGTAGTTAACCTAATTAAATCGATGTGATCAAGTATTTGAACACTATAAAATATGGGTTTATCATTTTTTATTACATGGATTCAACGAGTAAATGCAATATTTCGGTTAATGCCAAGACATCTTCTGGGTCGATTGTTCATTTATCCCATCATCGCTATGTGAACCCATAGCGTCTAATTGCCTAAGAGGCACTTTTAGTTCATTGTTAACTTTACTGAGTGTCAACAACGAATGAAAAAAAGTGTAGAAAAGTTCAACAGTAATTTTTTTATTTAAAAAAAAGTTTTAAAAAAATCTTGAAAAGAATAAAGGTGTCGCCATATCTTAATTAAACCTGAGTCTCAGAGTGGATCAGGTGTTTTTTAAATTTTATTGCTTCTGACAGGAGAATAGTTATGGCTAGAATTGATTTATCTCGCCTATACCGTAGTACGGTTGGCTTTGATCATTTTGCATCGTTGTTAGACTCCACGTTAAGTACCGAACAAACCTCCCCTGAATATCCACCGTATAATATTGAGGCGATGGATGAATATCATTATGCCATTACTTTGGCGGTTGCAAGTTTTACAGAAAATGAATTAGATATACAGGTTGAAAATGGCATTTTAACAGTACGAGGTAAGAAACAAACTGCTGTTGATAGTCGTAATTATCTTGATCAAGGCATTGCTTCTCGATCGTTTGAGCGGAAGTTTAACTTGGCTGACCATATTGAAGTGACCGAAGCAACGGTTACACATGGGCTATTAACGGTTCATCTGATTAAAGAGATCCCTGAGGCATTAAAACCCCGTAAAATTAAGATTATTTCGGGTCAAGAGGTGATTGAAGATAAAAAAGCAGCAGCTTAAATCATCGACGTGGGAGGCAAGTGTAATCCCCCAATAAATTATAGTAATTAATTTCAGGTTCATGTTGTCGAATTATTGTTGGGCTGTTGTGTTATTTATGTTTTACGGGACTTAATATAATTTTAGGAGCGATGTTATGAATAATTTAAAACATGAGGAATCAAATGAACATTCTTCTTCGATTACTAAAAGGGAATTTTTGTTTGGCCTTCTTTATGGTATTGCTGTCACCCTTATTGTTATTGTCACAGCCTCTTGGTTTTGATATGGGTTGTATAAAACAGACCGGCTGAAGAAGTATGAGCCGACTAATAAGCGGCGTTAAACGTTTTCATATCACAAGGTGCATTTTGACAGGATTGTCCTGTGCTTTTGTTAATTAATTCTACGGCGTTCGAAAGGGCGCATCCATAAAAAAATGGAATACACCCTTTCTTATGCGTTGCAATTAAGCTGAAATCGTCGCCACCCACTAGAAGGAGAAAACAGGATGGATTCGGTTTATTCACGCACAAAAATTAGATAGCTAATTTCAGTAATAATTCCTTTTTACCGGATTACCAACGATGAACGTGAATGAAGAGAAGGAATTGCAAAGAATTTAAAACG
>MPSY01000093.1 GCA_001901525.1 Methylococcales bacterium OPU3_GD_OMZ
CAACATATACAACCCCTTGACTTAAATAATCCCCCGATAATCGTCGACTTTATTTTAGAATCCATTATGAACATATCCCCATGACTCATCGCTGTGATAGCAAAACACAACACCTTCTTCCTATTGAACAAGCCAACGCTAAGATTCGCAATCAACTGCAAGCCGTTACCGGTAATGAAAAATTATCACTGAATACTGCCTTAGGCCGGACACTCCAAAAACCTGTTTTTGCACGGTATCACTATCCTTTTAACAACGTTTCATCAATGGATGGATACGCTCTAAATACTCAAGGCATTAATCCTATCCAGCCTTTTCAATTAATGTGTTGCGGTACCTCATGGGCCGGAAAGCCTTACCAGAAAGCACTGACACCGGGCCAATGCATCCGTATTTTCACCGGGGCTGTTTTACCTCAGGGCGCAGATTCAATCATTATTCAAGAACTCGTTTCTGTTCAAAATGACACCATAAATTTCCCCGCAAACTCTACGTTACACGACAATATCCGATGCTCAGGTGAAGACTACAAAAAAGGCGACTTACTCTTACCCGCACACAAAAAATTAACCGCTGTTGACCTGGGTTTTCTAGCTTCAGCAGGTATCTATGAAGTCACCGTATACCGTCAGGTTAATATTGCTTTCTTCTCAACAGGCGATGAGTTAACAACTGTCGGCCAACCACTTGCTAACGGAAATGTTTTCGATAGCAACCGTCATGCTTTAAATGGACTCTTAAATGATCCCTGTTACAACTGTACGGATTTGGGACGATACGCTGACCATTACGAATTATTAAAAAAAACATTACAAGACGCAGCTAATCAATACGACGTTTTAATTACAACCGGAGGCGCCTCTGTCGGTGATGCTGATTTTATCAAAGACATTATGGATGAAATTGGTCAAATAAATTTCTGGAAAATCGCCATGAAACCCGGAAAACCACTTGCCTTTGGTCATATCAGTTCTACCGTGTTCTTTGGCTTACCCGGAAATCCTGTTTCAGTCATTGCAACTTTTCAACAAATCGTCGAACCCGCATTAAAACAACTCGCTGGCCTATCAGCTACCAAACGTCTACGGTTAAAAGCACAGTGCTTAACCGACCTAAAAAAAACGCCCGGTCGCAAAGACTTTCAGCGCGGCATTCTTAAACAAAAAAATAATGGCGATTTCACTGTCATCTCAGCCGGACAACAAGGCTCTCACATCTTAAGCAGTATCAGTGCAGCCAATTGTTATATTATTTTAGATGCGCAGAGCCAATCATTACCCGCCGGGCAATGGGTTACCGTCGAACCCTTTACCTGCTTTATCGCAGAATAAACTAATAGCGGGAAACCGTTTTATCACATTCACAGGACCAAGCGTCAATCCCTCCAGACAAATTAAAAACACTTGAAAAACCACACTGCACCAAATATTCAGCGACTTGTTGACTCCGCATACCATGATGACACATAACAATGATACGCTGTTCCTTATCAAGCTCTGGGTAACGCTCTGGTACTTGATGCATCGGGATATGAATACTCCCTTCAATCCTTGCCATTTCAAACTCACTTAACTCTCTGACATCCAAAAGCACATAATCACTGAATTGATCTGTCTGCCTTTTTTCTTTTAACTGTTTAACTGTTTAACTGTTTAACTGTTTAACTGTTTAACTGTTTAACTNTTAACTGTTTAACTGTTTAACTGTTTAACTGTTTAACTGTTTAACTGTTTAACTGAAAAAGGATGTACTGTCATAGTTTCAACTCACTTGTTTTTCAAAAACCTTTCGATTCGAAATATCGCTTCATTTAAATGCTCCAAATCACTGGTGTACGAGAAACGCACAAATGAGTTGGCATTACTGTCACCAAAATCACAACCCGGCGTTATTGCTACACCTTCTACTTCCAGTAACTCCTGAACAAACTGAAAGCTATTATCCGTTAAGGCACTGCAATCAGCATAAATATAAAAAGCCCCTTGAGGCCGACACATAATAACAAAACCTAGACGTATAAGTTGCTCATACAAAAAATCTCCACGCCGCTGAAACTCAAAACGTCTCGCTTCTAAAATAATCATAGACTGATTATCTAAGGCCGCTAATGCAGCATATTGTGAATGTGAAGCCGCCGCGATAAATAAATTTTGAGCCAACTTCTCTGCTGCACCATAAAAACACGCCGGCACAATTAACCATCCAACACGCCAACCGGTCATTCCAAAATATTTAGAAAAACTATTAATCACAAAAACATCATCATTGTAAGCCAATGCTGTTTGCGCTTCTCCTTGATAAACAAGCCCATGATAAATTTCATCAGAATAAAAACACCCTTTTTTTTCCTCCGTTATATCAATACATTCATTTAATGCCTGTTTTGAAATTAACGTTCCCGTTGGATTACTGGGTGATGCGACTAAAACACCTCGCGTGTTTTGTTGCCAGTTCTGCTCAATTAATTGAGCTGTTAATTGAAAATTTGTTTCTCCTCGCACGGGAATCAACTGAGCCTGAGCACCCAAAAAAGCCATAAAATTACGATTACAAGGATAACTGGGATCAGCCATTAACAAACTCTGGCCAGAATTCAAACTCACACCCAAAGCCAGTAACAATGCGCCTGAAGCCCCAGGTGTGACTAAAACTCGTTCCGCCGCCACCGTAACGCCATAACGCTGCTGATAAAAATAAGCAATACGTTCTCGTAACTCAGGCAACCCGGCAGCGGGTGTATATTTAACGTCACCCTGCCTTATTGCATTCATTCCCGCCGTAACAATGGGTTCCGGCGTGGGAAAATCCGGCTCCCCAACTTCCATATGAATAACATTCCGTCCTTGTTTTTCAAGCTCCTTAGCACGTTCTAACAGTGCCATCACATGAAACGGGGTAATATTTTTCATTTTGTCAGAAACCAATACAATCAAAGCACCCCTCACTAAAAAACAACTAATTCCCTTATAAAACTACTGTATTTCTTGCTAAGATGATATCTTTCTGGTAAAAAAGGCGCGATTTTATTTTTTTGTGCATGTGGAGTTAACTGACAATGGGTACCGACAATCAACCGTTAAACAAAGTAGAACCCTACCAAGGAACTGCTGATGAGGAATATATGTGTGAAACACAACAGGCACATTTCCATCAACTACTTAGAAACTGGAAAAATGAACTCATGTCCGAAGTCGACCGAACAGTTCATCACATGCAGGATGATGCGGCTAACTTTCCAGACCCCAATGATCGGGCCACACAGGAAACAGAATTCAGTCTAGAACTAAGAACACGCGATAGAGAACGTAAACTGATTAAAAAAATAGAAGAAGCGATAAGCACCCTTGAAAATGGCGATTATGGTTTTTGCGAATCTTGTGGTATTGATATTGGAATTCGCCGTTTAGAAGCACGACCAACGGCTACACTATGTATCGACTGCAAAACATTAGAAGAAATACGCGAAAAACAAATGGGATAATCCGCAGTCACTCTGCCCACCAAAAACGCCTATATTGGGAGATTTGCCCCCTCTCCGACCGGCCCCTTACATCTCGGCTCACTGTTCACGGCCTTAGCTAGCTTTCTTCAGGCTCGTAAAAGCCAGGGTCGTTGGTTATTACGCATAGATGATTTAGACACACCCCGACTGGCTCCTGGTGCTATAGAAAACATTTTAACGACCCTTGATGCCTACGGCTTACATTGGGACGGCGAGGTCGCCTATGAGTCCCAATGGCTTGAACACTATCAGAATGCTATCGATCAACTCACCAAAAACGACCTTACCTACCCTTGTACCTGTTCCCGAAAACAACTGGCCCGATACCGCTTAAGAAAACCTGAAACTATAACTTATCCAGAATTTTGCCGTACGCGCCAACACTCACGTACAAACCCACACTCGCTTCGTATCAAAACACCCGACCAAATCATTTCAGTCTTCGACGCTTTACACGGCCAACAGCAACAAAAAATTCATCAAGAGATCGGTGATTTTATAATTAAACGCCGCGACCATATTTTTAGCTATCAATTAGCTGTCGTCGTCTCAGATCATCTTCAAAATATTACCGAAATTGTCCGCGGTATTGATTTGTTAGACTCAACGCCTAGACAGGTTTTCTTACAGCAACAATTAGGATTTGCCACACCACACTACCAACATGTGCCCATTATCGTTGATGCTCTTGGCGCTAAACTCAGTAAACAAGCCTTTGCCAACCCCGTTCACACAAAAAACATGTGTCAAACACTTATTTATTTATTAACCCAACTACAACAAAACCCTCCCCACGAATTAACGTCAGCACCCCTCAACGAACTGCTTGACTGGGCGATCAGTTCTTGGGATATTAAGCGTCTAGAGAAAATATCCACCATAAACCTTTAAATGACATAACTGTTAAATCAATTAAGGCGTATCACCTCATGTCCGACGCTAAAATTTACCCCATAAATTCAGACATTGCGTCCCAAGCACATATTTCTGAAGCAGAATACAATACCCTTTACCAACAATCCATTACTCACCCAGAACAATTTTGGGCTGATCAAGCTGAGCTATTTCTCGATTGGAGCCAGCCTTGGCATACCGTTCTAGATTATGACTATCCCCAGGGGCATATTCGCTGGTTTGAGGGGGGACAACTCAATGTCAGCTATAACTGCTTAGACCGACATTTAGCAACGCGAGGTGACCAAACAGCCCTTATTTGGGAAGGTGATAACCCTGAAATAGACCAGCAACTCAGTTATAAAGAACTCCACCATCAAGTTTGTAAATTAGCCAATGTCTTAAAATCTTTAGGCATCACAAAAGGGGATCGGATTTGTATTTACCTCCCGATGATTATTGAATCAGCCACTGTTATTCTGGCATGTACCCGTATTGGCGCTGTCCACTCTATTGTTTTTGGCGGATTTTCAGCAGAAGCCTTGCGTGACAGAATTAATGACTCTGACTGTAAATTACTGATTTGTGCCGATGAAAGTAACCGCGGCGGTAAAACGCACCCCATCAAAGCCAATGCCGACAAAGCGATCATAAATTGCCCCAGCATAGAACATGTTTTAGTGATCAAAAACACGGGAGGGCCCATCGACTGGTCTCCTAATCTGGATATCTGGTATCACGAAGCCATGGCGACGGCTTCAGAGATTTGCCCACCTGAGCCTATGGATGCTGAGGATCCATTATTTATCCTCTATACCTCAGGTTCCACAGGAAAACCCAAAGGTTTAGTCCATTCGACCGGTGGCTATCTGTTGTTTTGCGCCATTACCCACAAATATGTTTTTGATTATCAAGACGGTGAAATTTATTGGTGTACCGCTGATATTGGCTGGGTTACAGGACACTCTTATATTATTTACGGCCCCCTTTGTAACGGTGCAACATCATTAATGTTTGAAGGCATTCCAACCTACCCTGAAGCAGATCGGTTTTGGCAAATTATAGATAAGCATCAAGTCAATATTTTTTATACCGCGCCAACGGCAATCAGAGCATTAATGGCCCAAGGTAATCATTTTGTTAGCCGAACTAAACGCAATAGCCTCCGCATCTTAGGTACTGTTGGCGAACCTATTAACCCAGAAGCCTGGGAATGGTACTACCACATAGTCGGTAACAGCCAATGTCCAATTGTTGATACCTGGTGGCAAACTGAAACAGGCGGGCATTTAATCACCCCCCTCCCCGGTGCCACTGCATTAAAACCGGGTTCTGCAACACGCCCTTTTTTTGGTGTTACACCTGCTATTTTAGATAATGATGGTCATAAACTAGCTGGTGAAGCGCAAGGTGTATTGGTCATAACCCACCCGTGGCCAGGGCAAGCACGAACCGTCTACGGAGATCATGAACGCTTTATAGAAACTTATTTCAAGACTTTTCCTGGCTATTACTTTACCGGTGATGGTGCCCGTCGTGATAGTGACGGTTATTACTGGATAACGGGGCGCGTTGATGACGTTATTAATGTCTCTGGACATCGTATGGGGACAGCTGAGGTCGAAAGCGCCCTAGTACTCCACCCGCAGGTTGCCGAAGCTGCTGTCGTTGGATTCCCGCATGACATCAAAGGACAAGGTATTTACGCTTACGTGACCGTTAATGTTAATGTCACTCCCGACTCAAAACTTCATCAACAACTTTTAGCTCTGGTTACACAGGAAATTGGTGCCATTGCCAAACCTGATTTTATCCAATGGACTCCAGGATTACCTAAAACACGTTCAGGAAAAATTATGCGCCGTATTCTTAGAAAGGTTGCAGCCAATGAAATAACAAATCTGGGTGATACCTCAACACTTGCCGACCCTTCTGTTGTCGACCATATCATCAGTTACCGACTGAATCAGTAACCACTGTAGGCATAAGATGAATCGCTTGTTCAGGAATAGAAATATTAATTGATTCTCCAATCTTTAAATGATTACGTTCAACAACATGAGGCGGAAGATCCATATGCAGCAATACCTGATGACTGCCACTTAACGATACAATTAAATTAAAAATACCACCGACTAACATAAGCTCTTCAATAGTGACGGTCAGTGGGTTTTCTTTTTCACCCCCAGAAGGTCGTATTCGACTGTGTAATAAAATATCTGCCGACCTAATACACCAACTTACCGACGCACCATTATCAAATGGATTCCCCGGTAACGTTAGCGCTTCTGCCGCCCATTGCAAAAAACTCATACCACCGTGTTTTATAACCGTACCGTTAAATAAATTTTTCACATCAACCAATCGAGCGACTGTTGCATTGGCCGGTTTTTTAAGGAGCACCTGCGGCTCCCCTGACTGTAATGCAACACCTTTATGCAAAACAACCATTTTATTCGCCAACAAACACGCCTCATCCAAATCATGGGTGACTAAAATAATCGGCACCGCCAATTGCCGCGTTA
>MPSY01000094.1 GCA_001901525.1 Methylococcales bacterium OPU3_GD_OMZ
GATGAGTCCTATTGATAATCAGTTGTTTTGCTGTGTTTCGTGCAAAGGTCTCACTAAGATATAGAGTCGTGGGTAAAGGATACCTTAATAGAGGCTATGATTTCAGTGCATAATGACAACATAGGGTGAGTTGAATAGTCGTCATCAGGGTTGATCGTGTTGAATTGGATTACGACGCTATTTGCAAATATGATTAGTGCATGACTGCAGTTAGGTTCAGGATTTAAAATAAGAAATTAATGCTTGTCTAACCACTTCTTTATTATCGGCTTTTAATCCGGATCGGCTTTGATCTGCTACGACTAAAAGGGCCAACTTACTGAATGTAACGGTTCTTGAATGACTGATCAATTGTTTTTCAGTGTAGCCTTCTTTTTTCATAATAGCGATAGCTCGGGTTATCCAGTCTTGGTTTTTTTTCTCACTTAGTATTTTTAGTCCGATTGCGTATGCATAGGGGTCAATTAAAAGCGCTTGATAAAAAGTAGTTGCTTGCAAAGAAAATAGTGCCGCCGCTTCTGAATTGCCTTTTTTTACGGCGTTTCTTATATGTGAGCAAAAAAATAATACTGAACCTGCATAATATTCATCGGAGGATTCCCCAAATTTAGATTTAGCAATTTCTTTGGGTATGGTATAGCCATCATTGGTAGCTACTGAATTGTCTGTGGGGATGTTAGCTTTTTCTAAGACTGATTGCGCGGTTAACTCCATATGCTCTAAGTGTTCTTCAAGGTTGAGGAAAACTGTTTTTGAGAATAGGTCTTTAATTGTGCCCGATACGGTTTCATCGGTACTGGGTGTGGATGTTGCCTTTTGGTAAATTTGTGGCTTGGTACGTGGTGATTTTGTTTGAACAGTAACGGGGTTTTCTTTAACATCTGTGCCCGATGGGTGTGGTTCTTTACGGTTTTTGTGATTCATTAGCGTAGCCCCTAAAATAAAGAGTATTTCTGTAACCACCATTAAAATAAAGATGATAATAAATCATTCTGTATTAGGCGTAAGATTTTTATCGGAATTAATAAGCATATTGGTTTAATTTTAAGCTTAAATTTTTTTAGCAGATCAAGTGGTTAGATGAATTTATTGCCTTTAAATTTGAAAACTTTTCAGTATAAAGTAGAGGTTAAGCGGTCATCTGTTTCTAGTCATGACTAACGGTTTTCTTTGCTATAAGGTTTGTAAGGGCAAGATAGAAAAAAGCATAAAAATTAAAAGATAAATAACGAACTTTTTTAGTATTAGCATCCTATCAATCATACTTGAAGAGGGTTTAATTATGAATAAATTATTGTGTTTAATGTTGTTGTTATTTGCTGTTATCCCTCTTGTGAAATGTAACGAAAAAATGGGGTATAATTTTCACTGGGAATGATGCTGTTTTAAAAAAATAATTTTGCGAGTAGTTCCTTAAATTATAAGTGAGGACGTTAACGGACCTCATTTTTGTACAAATTGATTTTTTTATTGCAGTACAGTAATCGAATGTAACCAGGCTAATCAAATGCGCAGCAGACCCTATGATTCTTTGGTAGATAATCAGGAACTTCGCGCTACAAGTATTGATTTACCAGAAAGTGATATTACCTTGTATAAACATTTTTTTAATGAATCTGAGTCACGCAAGTTTATGGTCACTCTATTAGATGAGATTCAATGGAAACAAGAACGAATTTCTTTCTATGGTAAGACCTATAACCTGCCAAGATTAACTGCATGGTATGGTGATCCCAATAAGACATACCGTTACTCAGGAATTACTGTGCAATCACTACCGTGGATAGCGGTTTTGGAAGAAATTAAAAGTAAGATTGAGTCTGTTTCAAGGGTTAAATTTAATAGTGTACTACTCAATAGATATCGGTCCGGTACTGATAGCGTTTCATGGCACAGTGATGATGAATGTCAGCTTGGACGGCATCCGGTAATTGGCTCTGTTAGTTTTGGTCAGTCTCGGCGGTTTAAACTTAAACACAAATCGACCAAGCAAAGAAGACACCTTGAATTAATTAATGGTAGTTATTTGTTAATGAAAGGAGCGACTCAGGATAACTGGCTTCATGAGATACCAAAAAGTAAATGTCAAGGTGAGCGAGTTAATCTTACCTTTCGGGTCATTAGTTAATTTTTTTTGCTATCATCATAGAATGTGCGCTTTAAAACTTGTCGTTGTAAAAAAATTTTAGGATTTAATTAACACCAAGGTACTTTTTGAACGGACTAACCCTCAGCGTTAAGATGTATGGTATGGCTTAATATCATTACCCTGTTACTCGCAATTCTATGGCTACGTTGTTTTAAGTTTTATCTTAAAAAGTTAAAGCCAAGGAACTTTTGATTTTAAAAAAACATCTAAAGCACTTTAGTAATGGGAGGTTTAGTGTGGAAAGTTTTTATTGGTTTATTTTAACGATTGCATTAATTCCAATTTTGGTGGGTAGCGTTGCAGTATTGTCTTATTATTTACAATCATTTTGGTCAGACGATAAAAAGCGTAGTCACAGTTAATCAAATTATCTTTTTGTACGGATGGGATGGCATGAGACTCGAAAAATCAGAGGTTAACGTATTTAATCACCACACGGGTTAGAAAATTATATGGCTGAGAAAAGGAAAAACAGCTCAAATACAGCGCCTTTATTCGCAAGCAACATCAGGACATCTTTGGAAAGTTGTCACTTCTAAGAGGTTTGATAGTGCGCTGTCAGAGGAAACACCCCAACTTATAGATGCAACTTGTGAACGTCATCCTGAAAGCAATGGAGTGAAGCAAAATTTTTGATAAGCTGGCATTTAATAAACCTTATTAATACCGTTATTTTTTTATTGTAAAGTCTCACTAATGCTCTGAGAATATTATGATAGCTTGGCAGATTAGTGCTAATAGTAACGTCACTTCAGTGTTGTAAGGATCGTTTGTATTTTTACGCACATCCGGTTTTAGGTGTATTAACCTAATATTAAAAGCGTCCTTTGATGTTAAATGTTGTCCTTTATTTAGAGCATTTGAAGCAATCAAATTTGAACTATAAGTATTGCCTTATATCTAAATAGTAAGCGTACTAGACTGATTTATAAATATTGAGAGTTTCACTTCATAATGCGAGGTTTGTTATGAATGAGCAGAAATATGAAGATCAATGGTTCGAGATAGATAAGACCACTTACGATTGGTCATTGAGGGCTTTTCGTACGCTTAGAAAGATGTTGAAAGTCAATATTAAACTTCATGCTGAGAGTGACCAAATTCAGCAAGGGAGTATCTTCTTATTCAATCACTTTTCACGTATTGAAACATTTATCCCCCAGTACCTTATCCATGAGACCAGTGGAGATTATTGTTGGTCGATAGCCTCAGGTGAGTTTTTTGACGATGACAGTATTTTATCAACCTATTTAAAGAAATTAGGGGTTATTCCGCATGACCACCAACGGCTATTTCCTCTATTAGCAAAGCAGATATTACACGGAAAAAAAATTATTATTTTTCCTGAGGGGGGCATGGTTAAAGACCACAGAGTAATGGACGATTCTGGAACATTTCAAATGTTTGACCAAATGTCTGGCGTTATTCGTAAACAACACACCGGCGCTGCGGTTTTGGCCCAAGGCATTGAAGCGTTTAAAGCCACCGTTAGAAATGCTTACCGGAAAAAGAACGTCAGTAAATTAATGTATTGGCAAGAAACATTAGAGTTTGAAAATATGGATGCGTTACTTATGTCAGTAGCCAAGCCAACATTAATAGTCCCTTCTAATATAACTTTTTATCCGATTCGGTCATCTGAAAACGTGTTGTTAAAAGCGGTTGAGTTTATTTCGGGTGGATTAACGCTAAAACAAACAGAGGAGTTATTAGTAGAAGGTAACATTATTTCCAGAGATACTGATATGGATGTCACGATGGGTCAAATGGTTGACCCTTATCGAGTTTGGCATCCATGGAATCACAGTTTATTGGAATTGGTTGCTTCTGAATTTAATTCACTTGACGATGTGTTTGCACTGCATCAAAAACCTAAGTATTTAAAACAGAAAGTATTAGGCCAGTATTTCAGAAAAAATGCTAAGGCAACGCGCAATCAGTATATGAAAATAATATATGCCAATGTAACCGTTAATTTAAGTCATTTAGCTGCAACACTGATTATTTTTTGTTATCAAAAAGGTCAATTTGAAGTTAAAAAGGACCAGTTCTATAAGGCCTTATATCTGGGTATTAAAGCACTACAGAAACACGACGGTTTACGCTTCCATTCAAGCTTACTGAATAGCGAAGAATATCAAAAATTACTCAGCGGGGAAAATGCGCGATTATTGAATTTCTTTGCAGTTGCAAAAAGACAGAATTTAATAGAAGAAGATAAAACAAATTATTTTTTAAAAGAAAAATTAAATGACTCACATGACCTATTAACTATCCGAATGGAGAACTTGGTTGCCGTTTATCAAAATGAGGTTGCACCGCTTACCAGAATTGGCAAAGCACTCAGAAAAGCATTTAAAGATGCGGAAAATATTTCTAATAAGCAATTGGCATTAACATTATTTGATGATCAATGTGTATCCCGACAATGGGATAAGAATTATTTTTCAAAGCCACAATTTGATGATATTAATCAATATGAAAACACCGCGGCTGACCCCAGCCCTTTTTTACTGATGCCAAAGCAGAAAAACGGTTGCGGTGCTTTATTAGTTCATGGGTTATTGGCTTCCCCGGCAGAAGTACGTGGTTTAGCTGAGCAACTCTATAAACAAGGCTATACGGTTTTAGGTGTTTGTATTAAAGGCCATGGAACATCACCTCATGATTTAAGAACGCGAACGGCTGAAGATTGGTATGACTCAGTTACTCAATCGTATGAGATTTTGGAACATTTAGTCAATCAAATTGTACTCATTGGATTTTCAACGGGAGGCGCTTTGGTACTCAAACTTGCAGCAGAAAACAAACCCCGTGTTATTGCTGTAGTCGCCGTTTCTGTACCGGTTCACTTTGTCAATTCAGAAATGATGTTGGCCTCTTTATTACACGGGACTAATCGGTTAGTTAGCTGGGTTTCAAGTCTTGAGGGGGTTAAACCTTTTTTACATAATGATCCCGAGAATGCTTCGGTTAACTATCGTTCAATTCCAGTGCGTAGTTTGTATGAATTGAGGCGTTTAATTCATGAGTTATTGGTAGTGCTCCCGGAAATAAAGATTCCAGCCTTACTTATCTATTCTAAAAATGATCCTATTGTCGCCATAAAAAGTGCAGATATTATCCTAAATAAATTAATAACCGATGAGAAGGCATTACATATTATTGATGCTGATCATCACGGAATTTTATATAAAAACAGCGATAATATTTGGCAACGGATTGAAGATTTTGTCCACGATGCCTATGCTTATAAAGACCGTCATAATTCAGAAGAAATGGCAGTGCTAACGGAATTTAAGAAGGTAGTATGATGGCTAAGCCATGGCTAGCACACTATCCAAATGGGGTCCCGGAATTTATTAAACCTCTGGTTTATACTTCCTTGGTGGATTTTTTGGAGCAAATAACCCAGAAGTATAAGGGCCATACTGCATTCTCTCATATGGGTTTGAAACTGGGTTATTCTGGTCTTGAAAAAAACAGCCGTTTTTTTGCCAGTTATTTGTTGTCACTGAATTTAGAACGGCACTCACGGGTTGCAATTATATTGCCTAATTGCTTGCAATACCCTGTCGTGTTATTTGGAATTCTCAGGGCAGGGCACATTGTCGTTAATACGAACCCTCTCTATAGTGCGAGAGAATTAAAAAATCAGTTGAATGATTCCGGCGCAACAGTCGTGGTTTTATTCGAGAGTGTCGGGCGGTTATTTGAATCTGTTGCTTCACAGACAGCGGTAAAACATATTGTTATCACCAAGATGGGTGATTTTTTCTCTTGGCCTAAATCAGGGGTCATTAATTTTACCCTTAAATATATTAAAAAAAAGGTGCCGGAATTTAATTTACTAACAGCCGTTTATTTAAATGACACCCTGGTTTCAGGGAAAAAACGATTGTTTGAAATGCCGAGCATTGATTTGAACGATATTGCATTTTTACAATATACGGGGGGAACAACGGGTGTCTCAAAAGGCGCTATGCTGAGTCATGCAAATATGTTGAGTAATTTGGCGCAGATTGACAATTGGATTACTCAGGAAAACATAGTTGAAAAGGAATTAACTGCCGGGAGTGAAATTGTTATTACGGCATTGCCGCTCTATCATATCTTTGCACTAACCGCGAATTTATTGTGTTTTATGAAATTAGGCGCTGAGAATGTTTTAATCAGTGACCCACGTAATGTCTCTTTCTTGATAAAAAGTATTAAGGCGAAAAAATTTACCTGTATTACCGGTGTTAATACCTTGTTTGATACGCTTTTACAGGCCCCTGATTTTTACCAAATCGATTTTTCGGCTTTAAAATTAAGTGTCGCTGGAGGAATGGCTACACGGGAACATATCGCACGGCAATGGAAAAAACACACGGGTTGTACCTTAGTCGAATCCTATGGACTCACTGAGGCATCACCTGCGGTGACCATTAATCCATTAAAGGGGCCTGACTTTTCGAACAGTATTGGTCAACCGTTGCCTTCTACCGAATGTGAGATTCGTGATGAAAATAACCAATTGCTTCCAGTTGGTGAAAAAGGGGAGTTATTTATCCGTGGGCCACAAGTTATGGTCGGCTTTTGGCAGCATGCTGATGAAACGCAATTGGTACTTTCTGAACACGGTTGGCTAAAGACCGGTGATATTGCAAAATTTGATAGCAAGGGGTTTTTATATTTAGTCGACCGTTTAAAAGATATGATCTTAGTTTCTGGTTTTAATGTTTATCC
>MPSY01000095.1 GCA_001901525.1 Methylococcales bacterium OPU3_GD_OMZ
GTGTAGGCATGGGTATAGAAGAAGTTGTCTGGAGCCGTTACCGTTTCATTGCCGATAATGGTGTAGAAATGACCGGCTTTGATCGTTACACCGTTACCGATAGGGGCATACAATTCAGCATATAACTGAGGGATAGCAATATCGTAACGACTTGACAGTTTGGGTAGTAATTTTGTGTCTAAACCAGGTGCTTGAGCACCTTGCTGTGGGTCAGTACCAAACATAACGTCAGCACGAAAACCTAAGTCGTAGTTGTCGCCCGCAGTCGCTTCTTCAGAAATGAACAAGTTCAATTGGTTCATTTGGGGATCAAGATTACGGTTAGCAAAGGTCACAGGGCCATTTTGGCTATCAGCTGGATCATCGGTGTTCCAAGAGAAACCACCAGAAACCCAACCACCGAAGTCAATACCTAAATCTTTAGTGAGTTTAGTGCCGTTAATGTCAGTACCGGTTAGTGCTTCAAGAGCACCTGCGTGATCGCTTGCCGTTGCAACGCCGCTTGCTGCTAAAAAGCAACCTGCGATTGCAGAGGTAAGTAGTTGTTTTTTCATGTGCTCCCCCAGGAGTAATTTTAATTAAAGGATGTTTTAAAATCTAAAGAACCATAAACACTTAAATTTTTGGTTATGTGGACTATAGCAGTAATTTTTCGATAAAAAAAGGCTTATGTTAAAAAAATGTCACAACCGTTGTTTTGTTACAACAAGCAGTGTTGGCCTGGGTTTATAGGGGGAGCGTGGGGTGGCAAGCGGTGGGATGCTTCAGCATGTTGCGTGGGCGCACCAAAAAGAGGCATTCAGGGTATTTTTGATCCATTGAAGTGCGTTTAGGCGATTGTATGCGGGTAAAACGGCGGTGTTACCGGTTCACAAATTTATTAAGTGTTTGAAAAATAGGTATTTTTTAAGTATCGATCTACCTTGGCAAGGTAAATGCATAGATTAATTTGAGTCTAACTACTTTGGAGATTTAAATGAAATTGATTACAGCAATAATAAAGCCCTTTAAATTAGATGATGTTCGTGAGGCATTATCTGAAGTTGGGGTCGCAGGGGTAACAGTGACAGAAGTGAAAGGCTTCGGGCGTCAAAAGGGACATACAGAGCTCTATAGAGGTGCGGAATATGTGGTCGACTTTTTGCCGAAAGTCAAGATTGAAGCTGCCGTGGGAGATGATTTAGTAGACGGCGCTGTCAGTGCTATTTCGCAAGCAGCGAATACCGGAAAAATTGGTGATGGTAAGATTTTTGTGAGTCCGCTTGAGCAAGTGGTGCGTATACGAACCGGTGAAACAGGCGAAGAAGCGCTGTAATCAGATTTAATAACTTTAAGTGAAGAGGTATTTATTGTGGAACAAGTAATTGAATTAAGTTATGCCCTAGACACGTTTTATTTTTTAGTGATGGGTGCATTTGTAATGTGGATGGCAGCTGGTTTTTCTATGCTGGAGGCCGGTTTGGTGCGTGCTAAAAACACGACAGAAATTTTAACCAAGAACGTCTGTTTATTTGCTATTGCCTGTACGATGTATATGCTATGCGGTTATAACATTATGTATCCGGGTGAAGCAGTTAATAGTTTCTGGCCGGGTGTGAGTTTCTTATTAGGCGGTGATAATGCTGCAGCCGATGTGATCGCGAGTAATGGTGATACTTACTATTCCGGCATGTCAGACTTTTTCTTTCAGGTTGTTTTTGTCGCCACCGCGATGTCAATTGTTTCAGGTGCCGTAGCTGAGCGAATGAAACTCTGGTCATTTCTGATTTTTTGTGTTTTCTTAACGGGTTTTATTTATCCTCTGCAAGGGTATTGGAAATGGGGCGGTGGTTTCTTAGATGCCTTAGGATTTCTTGATTTTGCCGGCTCAGGCGTGGTGCATTTATGTGGCGCGGCCGCAGCGTTTGCCGGGGTTTTATTGTTAGGACCTCGTTTGGGTAAATACGGTAAAAACGGTGAAATACACCCGATTCCGGGTAGTAATATGCCATTAGCAACATTGGGAACTTTTATTCTTTGGTTAGGCTGGTTTGGATTCAACGGTGGTTCAGAACTTAAAGTGACTGATGTTGCTGAAGCTAATGCTGTCGCGTTAGTTTTTGTTAATACCAATGCAGCGGCAGCCGGCGGCGTGATTGCAGCACTGCTGACTTCTCAGTTGATGTTTGGTAAAGCAGATTTGACGATGGTCTTAAATGGTGCTTTGGCAGGCTTAGTTGCTATTACCGCAGAACCCTTAACGCCTACACCGTTACTGGCAACCGGTATCGGTATGGTCGGTGGTATATTGGTAGTCCTTTCGATTGTTAATCTGGATAAACTTAAAATTGATGATCCTGTCGGTGCGATTTCGGTGCACGGTGTGGTCGGTATGTGGGGGCTGTTGGCTGTGTGTCTCTCTAATCCCGATGCAACCTTTAAAGCACAGATGATTGGTTTAGGCACTATTTTAGGCTTTGTATTGGTCAGTAGCTTGATTGTCTGGAGCATTATTAAAGCGGTAATAGGTATTCGGGTGACTGAAGAGCAAGAGCATCAAGGGGTTGATTACTCTGAGTGTGGTGTGGAAGCTTATCCGGAATTTACTGATTCGGGTAAATTATAAAAACTGTTGTAAAGTGAGTGAAAAACGGGTGCTTAAGGCACCCGTTTTTTTTTGCGCGATTGTTGTGGGGTTTGCGTTGAAAATCATGGAAACGGCGCGTTAGCGTCGTGGATATTTTTAGTCCTCGATGAGTCGAGAGCTAGGATCAATCGGGGCGGACTTGTAGACGCTTTTTCGGCGAATAAATAATTGATTACGACTGGATCAGGAAATACGCTAGCACGAAGTTACTTATGAGCAATATGCTGGCAACGGCTTTCCAGAAAATAAGCGGGTTTTTTTGGGCGAGTGGAAGATGAGAGGTTCCGGTCAGAGCGGCGGGATTAGGGTGTTTCAGGTCATAAATAAATTCAGACAGCTGTTCGTAGCGCATTTGAGGGTTAATGGTGGTTGCTTTTTTAAGGGTAATATCTATCCATAACGGGATCATCGGGTTGTGATGAAAGCTAGAAACATAGCTTAGTTTTGACAGGTTCATTTTAGTGGGTTTTTCAGGCATGTCCTTACCATAGGGCAAGTGTCCGGTGAGCATTTCATAAGTGATAACGCCTAATGAATAAAGATCTGAATTAACCGAGCCGCGGTGATTAAAATGGTACTCGGGCGCGGTATAGTTCAGTGTGCCGAGAATGTTCTTTTCCTTGTGCAATTCCAGAGGCGTTATTTCCTCAATACCGGCAATTTTAACCGAACCAAAGTCAATTATTTTGACCGCTCCGGTGTTGTCAATCATAATGTTTTCAGGCTTCAGGTCTTGATGAAGCATTTCCATGTGGTGCATAGCATGCAGTCCATGAATAATTTGGTTAATGATTTGAATGACCTCTTTGATGTCGGGTTTGGGGTGGTTTGTTATCCAGTCGCGCAGCGTCATGCCCTCTAAGAATTCAGTGACATAATAGATGCAGCTTTTAGGTCGGTCGGGCTCTAGTATGGTGAGCAAGTTTTTATGATTAACGCGCTTTCCCGCCCATTCCTCATGGAGGAAATGCTCTATATAATGAGGGTCGTCTTCATAAAGAACAGAAGGTGATTTTAAGATAACCCGAGTGTCTGTTTGCGTGTCATAGGCTTGATAGATTTGGGTTCGTTTATTGGCGTGTAATTCTTTTTCAATGCGGTAGCCGTCAAGGATCATGCCCGGGTCAAGAAAAGGGGGGAAGGGCAGGTTTTTGTGTTGTTTCAGAATTTCGTCTTTGGCAACGGTTGGCAGTGAGTCAATGCGAAGAACTTGGCAGGTTAAATTATCATCGCTGTGATTGGCGCTGGCTTTTTCAATAAGTTGGTCGGCGGCCTCTTGTGGGGTGTTGTGTTTTTTTACGATCTTTTTAATCGTTTTGTCATCAATAAAGTCATGAACGCCATCGGTCGTCAGAATAAAGGTGTCGTCTTTCAGTAGCGTAGTGGTGCGGTGGTCAACATCGAGCCGAGGTTCAATGCCCATGGCACGGTTGAGGTAATTTTTTTCTTCGGAAACCCAGATCCGATGGTCGCGGGTGAGTTGTTCCAGCGTACCGTCACGTAGGCGATAAATACGTGAATCGCCGATGTGAAAAATATGAGCCGTATTAGATTTGAGGATGAGAATACTCAGGGTGCTGACCATTCCTTTGCTGGATTGATATTTAGATTGCCCTTGGCTATAGAGCCATGTGTTAGTGGCCGATAAGATTTGCTGGCAGGATTTCATGACCGACCAGCTTTCAGGTGTGCTGTAGTAGTCGCTTAAAAAACCAATGACACAAGCATGACTGGCTCTTTTGCCGGCATCGCTGGTGCTCATGCCATCGGCAATAACAACGCTGGCCCCTTTAAGGGTCAGTTGAGGCTCTGTGGGTTCCGCGTAGCCATAAAAGTCTTCATTGTCGGTCTTAATGCCAGCTTCACTGCGTTGGCCCAGAGTGATCTTAAGTGAGTTTTTACGCATGTATTAGGGTGCGAGTTTCATTTTTTTTAAACCATTATAAGACCTGCAGTGTCGCGGTATTTATTTAATTTGGACTCTGTTTGGAAATATCGATCATATGCACCGTACCATCAGGCATGACTTCGGTCATTTGTCCTTTGGGTTCTTTGAGCACGAGGGCAATGAGAATGAAGGTTAACAAACCGATGGCGCCAATGGCCATAAAGAAGGTGCTTGGAGCAACAATAGACAGCACAATTAAAAACAGAACGCCGCCAATATTGCCAAAGGCACCGGTCATGCCGGCGATTTGTCCGGTCATTCGACGTTGTATTAAGGGTACCATCGCGTAAACGGCACCGGATCCGCCTTTAGAGAAAATACCGCCAATAATGGTTCCGGTAACGACAACCCAAAGCGGCCAGTCAGAAGTAAACTGTCCAAGGCTTAAGAAGGTGGCGGAAATACCTAGGGTGGCGATAACGAGGGTGATTTTCCGGCCTATTTTATCGCTCAACCAGCCTCCGGCCGGGCGGGCAAAGAGATTGATTACCGGGTAAATTCCGGCTAATAAGCCGGCCAAAATAGGGTCAAGATCAAAATGGTCGACATAAAATAAAGGGAGCATGGAAACCACAGCCAGTTCGGTGCCAAATGTTAACAGGTAGCATAGGTTAAGGATTGCAACTTGGCTGAATGAGTAGCGTAATAGCTCTGGGGGTTGCTCTGTGAGTATGGGTTTGTTGACCTGAATGACTTTCCAAGTTTGATAGAGGTAGAGGATCGTCAGAAGCCCGTAACCACTGTACGCGGCTAGAGGGGGGAGCCAGTGCATTTTATCCGTCAGTTTCCAGATCAGTACGGCCAATGTTAAATACATGGGCAGATTCATGAGGATGTATAACAACAGGTCTTTTTTGCTGCTGACTTCCATGGCGCCGGTTTTTTTAGGGCGGAAATAAGTGGATCCTTTGGGGGTGTTGGACACACTGAAGTAATAAATAATGCCGTATAAAATGGCAATGCAGCCGGTCGTTGTAATGGCATAGCGCCAACCGTCATCGCCGCCAAAATGTAGGCTGAGGGCGGGTAAGATAAGGGCGGCACCGGCAGAACCGAAGTTGCCCCAGCCGCCATAAATACCTTGGGCAATACCGGTTTGCCGGGCCGGAAACCATTCTGAGATCATTCGGATTCCGACCACAAAACCGGCGCCGATAAATCCCAGAAAGAAACGAATAATAGCCAGTTGTTGGTAGTTTTGTGCACTGGCGAAGCCGATGGAGACTATCCCGCCTAAAATAAGGATGCTGGAGAATAATTGTTTAGGGCCGTATTTGTCGACCAAGATGCCGACAATAATGCGCGCTGGAATGGTGAAGGCAACATTGAGGATGAGTAGGACTTTGATTTCTTGATCACTGAGTCCCATGCTGTCTCGAATAAAGGCGAGCAGCGGGGCGTGTGAGAACCAAACCATAAAGCTGATAAAAAAAGCAAACCAAGTGAGGTGTAAGGTTCTTATTTTAGGGTCGCGAATTTTAAATAAATTGAATTGGGCACTGGACATGAATGTTCTTTAGTAGGAGAGAAAATATAAATAAAGCAACAACCATGCCAGTTATTTAGTTTCTAGGTGCGTTGTGGAGGTGCGGTGAGTGAAAATGGCGGAATGTGAGCGGAGTTGCTGGGAAAACAGGGTTTATTTTAGTTTGTGCTGGGAATGCGTTGAGAAAAGAAGGGAAGCAAAGTCGTTTAAAAATTGAAGTCTCCTTGAGACTCAATAAGTTAAACGACTTTAACCATCTCGCAGAGTAGTATAGATTATACTGTTTAAAGTTTAAATAGAGTATATTTTTTAAAGAGAATATACTTAATGTTTATAATAAGGTGGGTCAGCTATGGATAAATTTACTTGTATTCATGTTTTTGGTCGTATTGTTGAGTTAGGTAGTTTTATTGCGGTCGCTCGGGAACGTAAACTCTCAGCGATGATGATCAGCAAATATATTGCCCAGTTAGAACGAGAGTTGGGGGTTAGTTTATTAAATAGAACTACGCGTCAGATAAGTTTAACCGAAGCAGGGGAGCGGTTTTATCGCCAAAGCAAGTCTATTTTGGAAGATTTATCTGGTCTTGAAGAGCAAACACGTGAGCTCGGACATACGGTTAAGGGGACGCTTCGTATCGTTGCGCCGATTGATTTCGGTAGTACGCAGTTGGTACCGATCGTGGCCGCCTATCAAGCCATCTATCCAGACGTTAAAGTGAGTTTAGTGCTGGACAATGGAGTGATTAATTTGGCGGCGGGTAATTTTGATTGTGCTATTCGCGTCACGGATATGCCAGAGCCTAGTTTAGTGGC
>MPSY01000218.1 GCA_001901525.1 Methylococcales bacterium OPU3_GD_OMZ
GCGGAAAATATTTTTTATGAGTTAGGTGAGACGCTGGCTGAAATTAGTTTTGAAAGTCCTGATACTTTAGATGTGGCTGCAGAATCTATTGGCGTGGCTATACAGCAGACCGATAACTTTACCCGCTCTCAAGGTAATACTGATATTTCAGCAGAGGAATCAGTGAGAGAGAAAGCTTTTTCTGAAGATGTTTTAGCGGGAAATAATAGTGAAGTTATTGAATTGGGATCTGATCGAATAGTTGTTTTAAGGGTTTTGAACCATAGCCCATCTAAGGCAAGAGAGTTATCAGAAGTAAGCGGATTGATTGAGAGTCGTCTTAAGCGTGATTCTGCCAAACAACAATCGCTGGAAATAGCGAATGCATTGAAGGCGTTAGTTCAATCAGGGGAATCTTTAGACCTGCTGGCTAAGGAAAAGGGCTTATCTTTTGTTGTTGCCGATGATTTGGGACGAAATAATGGTGATTTACCTTGGGAGATTAACCGTGCTATTTTTGTCGGGGCAAAACCTAAAAGCGACCAGCCGACGACTATGGTTGTGGCTTTAGAGTCAGGTGAACAAGCAGTAGTGAATTTGTTAAGTGTGACCGAAGGGGAGTTGGCAAAAGCGGATAAAAAGGAATTGGGTATTGCTAGAACTAACATTACCAAGTTATTGGCTGAAGGTGACTTTGATGCTGTTTTAAGTGATTTACAGGCCGACGCAGTCGTCAATCTATCAGAGCTTTAGTACAGGGTTCATTTAAGTTAAAAAAAGGGGCTCTTGAGCCCCTTTTTTTATGAATATCAAAAAAAATTATTCGCTGGTTGCGGCTAGTCCAGCGATATTATAACCCGCATCTACAAATAATATTTCCCCGGTAATTCCTGAAGCTAGGTCTGAACATAAAAAAGCAGCGGCATTTCCAACTTCTTCAATTGAAACATTTTTTTTCATTGGAGCCGTATCGGCAGCTTTACTGAGCATAGATCTAAAATTATTGATTCCAGCCGCCGCAAGGGTTCTAATTGGACCTGCTGATACCGCATTTACACGCGTTCCATCAGGACCTAAAGCAGCAGCCATATAGCGAACATTAGCATCCAGACTGGCTTTAGCAACACCCATTACGTTGTAATTGGGAATTGCTCTTTGAGAACCTAAGTAGCTTAAGGTCAGTAACGAGCCGTTTCTGCCTTCCATCATAGATTTTCCTGCTTTGGCGAGCGCAGCAAAACTGTAGGAGCTAATATCATGGGCAATACGAAAGTTTTCTCGTGTGACCGCATCAACATAACTGCCTTCTAAGGC
>MPSY01000096.1 GCA_001901525.1 Methylococcales bacterium OPU3_GD_OMZ
TTTTATTTCGTGGAATCTACTCATTTCAGGGTTTGCTGTTTGAGTTGTGGAGTCTCTTTTAGCATGCTCGTTGTTCCTACCATAATGTTAATGGCTTTTTTTAAACGAAGGAAAACAGATTCCTGACAATAGTTGATTTTATGTTTTTTACAAATTTGTTGAAGTGGCGTTTGGACAAGGTGGTATTGCGATAATGGAATATCAGGCCAGAGATGGTGTTCAATTTGATAATTGAGCCAACCGTAGAAAAAATCATTTAAATTAGAGTTGCTAGGGTAGTTAACTGATCCGATAATTTGGCGAAGATAAAATTCACCTTGCTTCTTTGGTCGGTTGTTAAATAGAGGAATATCATCGCCTGCATGATTGGGAATAATAACCACAAAGCTATGCAAATTGGTAAAGACTTCAGCTAAGACTGAGTTGATGAAGACATAAGTGACAGCAACCTCCCCGAGAGGAAGAAATAATAATGGAAAAATAATAAATCTGATTATGATGTAGGGGCATAGGCTATTGACCCAGAGCAGACGGCCTACACTAGAGAAAGGATTTATTGAGTCTATAAAAGAAATATGCGGTCTTGGTTCACCTCTTTTTTTCAATTTGAGAATATAGAGTTCTTCGATAGTTGCTCTTGCGTAATAGGCTGGTTTCCAAATACAAGCAAATAGTGCTACTAATGAGTAGCGTAACCATAGCGGGTATTTAGAATTCCGTAACCATGATGAATTGGTTTGAAGTTGGTCAGGGTCATTAGTTTCACCGAGGTGGTAATGGTGTAAGACATTGTGTTCTTGGTGCCAGCCTTGGGGATTGATCCAATCTACCCAGTCGACCCAGCGACGCCAGCCTTTTGCATACCCTTTTCTTTTATAGCGGTTAGGTGCATTGGTTATTTTATCGTAGGCTCCGTGAGAAATCGGATGGGTTAGTTGTGACCATCGAGTAAATATTCCTTGGCTGATGAGCAATGCAGAGACTGGATTAGGCGCTATCCACGCGGTAGCATAACCGAAGATGGTACATAATCTTCCCCACCGTTCAAGTTGCAACAGGTGAGTGAAATCATTTTTATTAATACGTAAAAGGGTCTGGCGATGAATATTATTAATATCTTTGGCAAGTTGATCTAAGTCGACAGATTGATTGAGGCAGGGTTGCATAATCTGTGATTAAAAAGAAGTCAGCGCAAGCCAACCAATAATCCTCTAACCGCCACAGAGCTTAAAAAGGTTGCTGAATTGCTTGATGATGGTAAAAAAAAATATAACTGATCGAATTTTGTGAGATTAGCTGATCTACAAAGACTCAATTGTATTGGTTTTTCATTATTAACCACAAAATCCTTTAAGGTATAGCACTTGGACGTTTATCATTTGATAACTTCCAAGTTAACCGCTACTGATCTTGACTAGTTACTTGCTAAGTTAGTTACATTATTTTGTTATTTTTCGATGGGTATACGTGTGTCCGGTAAAAAGTCATTGGCATTCCGGGTAGCCATTTCCTCATAAAGCGCCCATTTTGAATCGACAACCTGTTGGGCAAAGCCCATCAATTTGTCAGCTTGTTCATGGTTGCTGCGTTGTAAACTACTGTAGCGGGTTTCATTATAAGCATATTCTTTAACGGGGATACTGGGACGTAAAGAGTCGAGTACGAATGGGTTTTTGCCCTCCGCACCTAAAGTCGGGTTGTATCGGTATAATGGCCAGTAACCGGATTTGACGGCCATTTCCATTTGTTCAAGACCATTTTCCAGATTGATGCCATGGGCAATACAAGGGCTGTAAGCGATGATAACTGATGGCCCGTCATAGGCTTCCGCCTCACGGAAAGCTTGTAGGGTTTGTTGTGGACTGGCGCCGATGGCAATTCTAGCCACATAGACGTTACCGTATGCGATAGCCTGCAAAGCCAAATCCTTCTTGGGCACTAATTTACCGTGTGAGGCAAATTTAGCTACGGCAGCAATTGGTGTCGATTTGGAAGCCTGACCACCGGTATTAGAATAAACTTCGGTATCCATGACCAGAATATTCATGTCGTGACCAGTAGCCAGAACGTGATCAATACCGCCATAGCCAATATCGTAGGCCCAGCCGTCACCGCCAATAATCCAGATGCTGCGACGAACGAAATTATCAACTACTGATAACAGTTCTCTGGCTTTTAGGTTGTTTAGGTGTTCCAGTTGTTCTTGTAATTGAGCAACACGAACGCGTTGTTTTCGAATGTCGCTTTCTTTTGCTTGTGGTGCATTAAGAATTTCTTCAACTAAAGTATCATCAAAATGGTCTTTGAGTTCATTTAAAAGACGACGTGCCAGAGCAACATGTTGATCAGTAGTTAAACGATAGCCTAAGCCGAATTCGGCGTTATCTTCAAATAGGGAATTAGACCAGGCAGGGCCTTTGCCCTCTGAGTTTTGTGACCAAGGTGTTGTGGGTAGGTTACCGCCATAGATGGAGGAACAACCGGTGGCATTGGCGGCTAACATACGATCACCGAATAATTGGGTAATCAGTTTCAGATAAGGCGTTTCACCACAACCCGCACAGGCGCTGGAGAATTCAAATAACGGTTCCAGAAATTGAACACCACGGACATTGGAAAAATCGACTCTAGCGCGATCATTGTAAGGCAATGCTTCAAAGAAGGCAGCGGCATTTTTCTCGACTTCAAAATGCTCAGCTTTAGGTGTCATATTTATGGCTTTAAAGTTTTCATCGTGTTCTGAAACGGCAGGACAGGCTTTGACACATAAGCTACAACCGGTACAATCTTCAGGAAAAACTTGGATGGTGTAGCGCATATCGGGGAACCCGCGGGAGCCGACTTTAGCGGCTTTAAAGCCGTCAGGAGCTTGATCTAGTTTTTCTTTTTCGTAGAATTTGGCACGTATTGTTGCGTGTGGACAAACGATTGAACAGTTGCCACACTGGATACAAAGATCAGACTCCCAAATAGGAATGTCCTGTGCGATATTGCGTTTTTCCCATTGGGTCGTGCCTGTTGGATAAGTCCCATCAGCAGGTAATTGACTAACGGGTATTTTATCGCCACGTCCGGCGACCATTTCAAAAGTAACCAGTTTGACAAATTCAGGTGCTTTGGCAAAGGAACTTTCAGCGTTATCAAACGATGTGCTAATAGCTGCTGGAATTTTGACTTTTTGTAATCGACTCAAGGATTGATCTATTGCAGCAAAGTTTTTTTGTACAACTTCGGGACCTTTTTTGGCATAAGTTTTCTCAGCATATTCTTTAATCTTGCTGATCGCTTGATCTTTAGGCATAACGCCGGACAAGGCAAAAAAACAGGTTTGCATAACGGTATTAATGCGTCTGCCCATACCGGTTTCTTTCGCAACTTTAACACCGTTGATGACATAGAACTGGATTTCTTTGTCGATCAATTGCTGCTGCATTTGTTCAGGTAATTGTTCCCAAATTCTATCGGCATCGTAAGGGCTATTTAATAAGAAAGTAGCGCCTTGTTTGGCACGATCTAACATTTGCGTCGTTTTGATAAAGTTATAGTCATGACAGGCTATAAAATTAGCCGATTCTATGAGGTAAGGGGCTTTGATTGGGTCAGGACCAAAACGCAAATGGGATATGGTCTGCGAACCTGCTTTCTTTGAATCATAAACAAAATAACCCTGAGCATGAAATTGTGGTTCATTACCGATAATTTTAATGCTGTTTTTATTAGCACCTACCGTGCCATCAGAACCCAGACCAAAAAACATGGCGCGTACGACATTTTCGGGTTCAATATCCAATGTTTCAGTGATATCTAAACTAGTATGAGTGACGTCATCAATAATGCCGATTGTGAAATTGTTTTTGGGCTGCTCGGCTTTAAGTTCCTGAAAAACGCGAGCGGCCATTGTTGGCGTAAATTCCTTACTGGATAGGCCATAACGTCCGCCAATAATACGCGGCATGATTTTAATTTCGTTGCGGGCAAACGCTTGGCTCAATTCAGTTATGACATCTTTATAGAGTGGTTCACCACAGTTGCCAGGTTCTTTAGTACGGTCCAGTACTGCAATGCTTTGTACAGACTGAGGCAAAGCAGCAATAAAATTTTTAGCGCTAAAGGGACGATAAAGACGAACATTGAGAACACCGACATTATCCCCTAGAGTATTGAGTTTTTCAGCGGTAGCTATAGCAGTTTCTATTCCTGACCCCATCATGATAATGATACGTTCAGCTGTTTCAGGGCCATGGTATTCAAATGGCTGATAACGTCGTCCTGTAACTTGAAAAAACTGCTCTAAAACTTCATCAAATATATCTATCGTACCATCATAGTATTGATTAGAGCTTTCACGCCCCTGAAAATAGGTGTCCGGATTTTGTGCTGTACCTCGCATAAACGGTTTATCCGGGTTCAAGGCCCGTTGTCGATGAGCAAAAACTAACTCATCATCAATCATGGTCCGAATTTGCTCGTCCTCTAATAAGGTGATTTTATTAATTTCATGTGAGGTCCGAAAACCGTCAAAGAAATGAATAAATGGAATACGAGATTTCAATGTTACCGCCTGAGAAACTAGCGCCATATCGTGTGCTTCTTGAACACTACTGGCAACAACTTGAGCAAAGCCTGTCATGCGCACCGACATGACATCTTGATGGTCACCAAAAATTGATAAACCCTGCGTAGCAAGGGAACGAGCGGCAACATGAATGACTGTTGAAGTTAGTTCTCCGGCAATCTTATACATATTAGGAATCATTAACAACAATCCTTGAGAAGCGGTAAATGTTGTTGTTAATGCACCTGTTTGTAATGAGCCATGCAAGGTTCCCGCAGCGCCTCCTTCACTTTGTAACTGGGCAATGGTTGGCACTGACCCCCAGAGATTCTTGGTCCCTTCAGTGGTCCATTGTTCGCAAAATTCTGCCATGGTGGAAGAAGGTGTGATCGGGAAAACGGCACAAACTTCATTGGTTCGGTATGCAATATAAGCGGCTGCTTCGCCGCCATCGAAAGTGACTTGTTTTGCCATGATAATTTTTCTGATTAAGTTATGTTGATTGTTTTTTCAACCATATGGATAGCGGCGGTGGGACACTGCAAAGTACAAGCAGTGCATCCGGTACAAAGTGCTTCATTGACATCGTAAAACTTGCCTTTGCCTAGCTTGATAATCGCACCTTCTGGACATGCGCCATAACAACCGTCACATTCAAAACAATTGCCACAAGAGTAACAACGGCTCGCTTCGTAAGTAGCTTCGTCTTGGCTCAGACCGCCTAAAACCTCTTCAAAAGTTTGATTTCTTTGTTCAGGAGGAATGGCGGGTTGTTCTGATTGGTCAGCATCGGTGTTATACCAAAGATTTAATTCTTTATGTTCGACAATGTGACTTTTCAAGGGTTGCTGGTATTGCGTATTGCGTAGATAGGCATCTATATTGCGAGCGGCTTTTTTACCATGTCCGGTAGCGATAGTTACTGTACGAGCGCTAGGCACCATATCGCCACCAGCAAAAACGCCGTGAACAGCGGTCATCATTTGTTCATCCACTGCAACAACACCATCGCTTTCTACTTCAATTTCGGGAAATGTTTTTAATAACGCAGAATCTATATTCTGACCTAATGCTAAAATAACAGTGTCAGCTTTTAGAATTTCGTAGGTTCCTGTAGGTTGTGGTCGCCCGTTGTTATCCAACTCCATAACTTCGACTTTAACCTGACTATCTTCATCCAGTTCGACAATAGTTCTTAACCAATGAAATACCACACCTTCTTCAATCGCTTCAGCTGCTTCAAAGTCATGTGCCGGCATATTCTTACGATCACGACGGTATATCACCATGGTTTCGGCACCTAAGCGCTTGGCAGTACGTGCTGCATCCATCGCAGTATTTCCACCGCCGTAGATGGCAACCCGTTTACCAATTTTTGGGGTATTACCCATGCCGATATCACGTAAGAAAGTTACAGCATCCAGAGTATCGCTATTAATATTTATAGGGATTTCTACCGAGCGACCAATATGGGCACCAACAGCAACAAAAACGGCATCGAAATTACCTTCTTCTTTTTCGGTCTTGAGGTTTTCGACTTTATGATTGAGTGTTATTGTGACCCCCATATCTTCGATGCGTTTAACTTCAGCGGCCAAAATATCACGAGGCAGACGATAAGACGGTATACCAAAATGCATCATACCCCCGGCAATCGGTCCGGCGTCACGAATTTCAACCTGGTGTCCCAGACGCGCCAAATGGTAGGCTGCGGAAAGACCACTGGGTCCTCCACCGACGATTAAAACTTGTTTATTGGATTTTTCGCCAATTATTTTGGGCTTCCAACCATTTTCAAAGGCCAAATCACCAAGAAAACGTTCGACTGCATGAATACTTACAGCGCCATCAACGTTGACACGGTTACAGGAGGTTTCACAAGGGTGATAACAAACGCGACCATGTACTGCAGGCATCGGATTGTCTTCGAGTAATCGATTCCAAGCATCTTCATAACGCTCAGCTTGTGATAAATCTAACCAGCTTTGTATGTTTTCACCAGCTGGACAAGCATGATTACAAGGCGGCAGGTAGTCTTCATAAACAGGAACCTGTCGCTGCTGGGGGCCAGTACCCGTACTCAGGCTGAGATCTGGCGGGTTAGTCATATCTTTGTATTTCATAGCACTATACTCACGACAACTTAATATATTGATTACACCGATAATTTATGTGCGAATCTGGTTTTTGCCTTAAACAAGAGGCATACACGTT
>MPSY01000219.1 GCA_001901525.1 Methylococcales bacterium OPU3_GD_OMZ
TTCATAACCCTGAGGTCGGTGGTTCGATCCCACCTATCGCCACCAGTTAAATCAATAACTTAGCGACTTTTCAGCTTCACCACATTATCGGGTGCAACCGATTTTGCAACGATTTCTAGGTTAATATTGCTCGCAAATTCACTTAAATGATCCGGTGCTAAGTGGGCATATCGCAGTACCATATCGTAGCTGCTCCAGCCCCCTAATTCCTGTAAAACATTCAACGGTGTGCCGTTCTGAACGTGCCAACTTGCCCAGGTATGTCTTAGACCATGCCAGGTGAAATTATCGATCCCAGCACGCTCTAAAGCCATACGCCACCATTTCGTACCGACCTTGGTGACCGGTTTCCCACGAAAGGTAAAAACCCGAACAGGGTGTTTCCCTAATTGTTCTGTGAGTACCGTAATAGCATTTTCATTCAGTGGTATGCGAATGGTTTTCCCTGTTTTAGATTGGTCTGCATGAATCCAGGCGATCTTACTTTGCAGATTCACTTGTGACCATTCAAGCCCGGTAACATTCGATTCCCGAAGTCCAGTCGCAAGGGTAAAGATTGCCATCGCTTTGGTGTGTTCAGGCAGTTCTTTTAACAACCGATTGGCTTCACTGTGGGTCAACCAACGCAGCCGTTGACTCTTTTCCTTGAATCGACGAATGTACGGAACCGACTCAATCCAACCCCATTCCTTTTGTGCCTTGTTCAACACCGCACGAATGAGTTCAGTGGTGCGATTGACCCGGGTTTTACCCGCTACTTTTAACTTGGCGGTAATGATTTTGTCGATTAATGCCGGATCGATAGCGTCTAAGTAGACATCATCCAGAAATGGCCGTAACCATTTGAAATGGTATTTGTCCGTTTCAATGGACTTTTTCTCCGATTCGGTTAACCAACGAATCACCGCCTGTTGCCAGGTGTACCGGGGTTTTTGACCCAGCCTAATCACGTTATGCGCCTCAGCTTTCGCTTTATCGGCTATTTCTTGTGCTTGGGCTTTGTCACCGGTGCCAGTAGATCGGTATAAAGTTTCGCCTCTGACGGTAAACTTGAAATACCAGTTATCACTTTTCTTTCTTTTAAAGAGCATGTGCGTCCTCCATAGGTAGCCGCACTTACTTTCTGTCGGCTAGTAGGGTACTGCGATCTAATCCAATCAATCAAGTCTTCTTCAATAAATAACCAACATTTAGCCGGTTTGGCAGCAGGGATGTCACCGCAACGGGCGCGCTGTAGTACCGTCTGCGGGTGCATTTTCAAAAGCGTTGCTGCCTCATTCAAA
>MPSY01000097.1 GCA_001901525.1 Methylococcales bacterium OPU3_GD_OMZ
TATGTCTAACACTCATAGAAACCCGACAGACACCGAAATTAATGCCGTTATTAAATTTTACACATCAGGGCAGATTGAAGAAGCACGGGCGGTATTAATCAGATTAACCCGCAAATACCCTAATGAAGCATTGCTATTTAATTTCTTAGGGGTCTGCTACGCAACCCTTAACCAGACTGAGGCCGCTTTTGGTAGTTTTGAATCTGCCCTAAGAATCAATCCGGATAATGCCGAAGTGCATTATAACCTCGGCAATACGCTTAAAGCCTGTGATCGCCTTAATGCGTCAATAAAAAGTTACACTCGGGCTTTAGAGATTAATCCTTTCCATGCTGATACACATATTAATCTTGGCAATGCTTTCAAAGGTATTGGCAATATAGAAAAAGCCGTCAGTCACTATGAACACGCCATACAGATAAATCCTAGCTACACAGAAGCACATTGTAATCTGGGCAATACACTGCATGTTATCGGCAATCTTGAAGCAGCCATTAGCTGCTATCAACAAGCTCTCAGCATAGACCCCAGTGATGCTGAGGCCCATAATTGCTTAGGTAATACCTATAATGATCTTGGAAAAACTGACGCCGCACTGTCAGCCATTGAACAAGCGCTTACGATTAAGCCGACTAACCCCCAGTTTTGGGCCAGTTATGCAACTGCCTTGCACCAAAAAAAATTTAAAACATTTAATGAAAGTTTTTCAAACTATCTCGTCAAAGCACTACAACAACCCACTATTAACCCAAACTATATTGCACCCGCTATTGTTAGTGCTTTACAACAGCACCCTAAAATAAAATTAGCTATTAAGGCGAGTAAAAATGACCTAATTGAAAAAAACCTCCCTTTTTTTTCCGATCAGCTGGCTTCAATTTCCCTTTTTCTAGCACTCTTGGAAAACTGCCCAATCGCTGATCCTGAGATTGAGCATTTGCTCACACAAATGCGCCGCGCAGCACTGAATCAACTCTTCGACTCAATTCTGAACGGTATAGATTTTTCATTTTATTATTCACTTGCCCTACATTGTTTCACCAACGAATATATATTTTTTGAAACGGATGAAGAAATACAAAATGTCACTAAACTTGAAAATAAAATCAACTTTCAAGTTGATAACAATCTACCCATACCACCGATTTGGATTGTCTTATTAGCGGCATACCGACCTCTGCACAACTATTTATGGGCAGAACAACTGCAAAAGACCGCCTTGCCCGTTAATAGTCATAAAATACTCGCCCGGCAACTTTTCGATATTAAAAAAGAGCAGCACCTTAAAACAAAAATTCATCAATTAACAAGCATTAATGACTCAACACCTAATGCAGTCAAAGAACAGTATGAACAAAACCCTTATCCTCGTTGGATTAATCCTGGCTTATTCCATAATCCTAAAACGATTCGAGAAAACTTACATGCAATTAATCCACAACTTAGTATTGACGATAATCACTATTCAAAGATGCCTAACATCCTTATTGCCGGTTGTGGGACCGGTCAGCATGCACTAAACAGCCAATCAAGGTTTCTAAATTGCACGGTTTTAGCAATCGATCTAAGCCTAAATAGTTTGTCTTATGCTATGCGAAAGACGCATGAATTATCAATTACAAATATTAATTATCAGCAGGCTGATATCCTAGAATTACAGACACTTGACCTACAGTTTGATGTTATTGAGTCGGTAGGGGTACTCCATCACCTTCGTGACCCCTTGGAGGGTTGGAGAATTTTAATCGATTTATTAAATCAAAACGGCATCATGAAAATTGGTTTATACAGTCAAATAGCCAGACAACATCTTACAAAGACACATGATTTTATTAACAGAAACCAATTTAACAGTACTGCTCAATCGATACGTAAATTTCGTTCTGAAATCATGTTCTCTTCCAGCGACTATGGTTCTGAAATTAAGAAAGTATTAAATTCCAGTGATTTCTATAGCTTGAGTCACTGCCGTGATTTACTCTTTCATAAACAGGAACACACCTTTACCTTACCAGAAATTGAAACCGTTTTAGAAAAGTGTAACCTTCAATTTATAGGTTTTGAACTAAACAATAATCAAATTAAACAACAATTCATAACCCTGCACCCTGAAAAAGATGCCCTTGAATCACTTTCACTGTGGCATCAATTTGAACTTGAGCATGTTAATACTTTTGCAGGAATGTACATTTTTTGGGTTCAAAAGAAATAGATCTTAGGTTATCTAATTCACGCGGCCATGCCCCTAACAAATTTAGAAGATTAAAATCACAATATATTTGGTTAATTCCATAGTGACACCCCCTTGTAAAAACCAATCGATTGCCTGCGTCAAATTGTCGCGCGACACGGTGTCACATTCTCTTTAAAAAAAACTCGTATTATAATGAACTCAGAATTGTAAATTCTCCTTAAATTCCCTTCGTGGGTTGAAATAGCTTTTATGCGGTACTCTTTTAATGTAGAGTCCCGCATTTTTTTTGCCTTATAAACCACCCATTAATAACTACGCGATTATTCAATTAATTACAAAGGCGTGAACAACCTGATGGTAAAATCACCATTTATGGCGATTAACGCAACTATTCACAAAGTTTCACTTACTATTGCCGATATTGATCGGCATTATTATCAAAACCATGAATTGACCATTGCTCAACACCCCTCCGAGACAGACTTCCGTTTTATGATCCGTCTTAGTGCCTTTATAGCTAATGCCAGTGAACGACTGTGCTTTACCAAAGGTTTATGCAACGATGAAGAACCTGAACTCTGGCAAAAAAACCCGACCGATGAGATTGAACTCTGGATTGATTTAGGACAACCTGATGCAAAAAGACTTCGAAAAGCCTGCAGTCATGCAAACAAAGTCATCATTTATACTTACCATGAACGTAAAGCAAAAGTCTGGTGGGAACAACAACAAAAACACTTACAACGCTTTAATAATTTATCGGCCTGGCATATTCATGCCGAAGGGGTTGATTTACTAATAAAACGGTCGATGCAATTACAGTGTACTATTCAAGACGGTATTCTTTATTTGTCGGATGAAACTTATCACATCCCTGTTACGTTGGAAAAGTTTTAGTTATTAATAACCTTTAAGTCACGACACTACGCGCGAGCCCATTTAATTTTTGAACAACACGATTTCTTTCAGGTCTAATTTTTAGATTGAAAGGGTTGCAATTATCGTTGTCCATATTTTAAAGAAGGGGTGATAGTGGCTATTCTACTGATCGTTATCATTGGTATTATATGTTGTAGCTATTGGCATAGAAGACTAAAAGATTCTGTCTTTATACTGATTGCATTATTAGCGCTTTATAGTTCCTCTTTTAAACTGACTCAATTGGATTTTGCCGGTGTTCTTCTGACCCTGGTTCTATCAGCCTTACTTATTATCCGACCGATCAGACGACAATTTTTAAGTCACTATTTTTACCGCTATCTTAAAAAGAAACTTCCAGCCATTTCAAACACTGAACAAATGGCTTTAAACGCCAGTGATACTTGGTGGGATGCTGAGCTGTTTTCAGGTCAACCTAATTGGAAGTTGTTGCAACAACAGAAAAAGATCTTATTATCCGAAGAGGAACAAGCCTTTTTAGATGGACCGGTTGATGAACTCTGTACCATGCTCAACGACTGGGACATTACATTCAACCAAAGAGACCTTCCCGAAGAAGTCTGGCAATTCATCAAAAAGAATAAATTTTGTGGGTTAATTATTCCTAAAAAATATCAGGGGCTGGAATTTTCCCATAGTGCTCATTCTGCAGTTGTTATGAAACTCTCCAGTCGCTGTGCCTCAGCGGCCGTTTCTGTCATGGTTCCTAATTCTCTGGGACCGGCCAAACTTTTATTAAACTATGGCACCGAACAACAAAAAAACTATTTCCTGCCCCGTCTGGCTACCGGTCAAGAACTCCCTTGTTTTGCTTTAACAGGGCCTCATGCCGGTAGCGATGCAGGGTCCATGCCTGATCAGGGTATTGTTTGCTATGGTTCTTATCAAGAAAAAGATAATATTTTAGGTATTAAATTAAATTGGGAAAAACGTTATATTACCTTAGGTCCTATTGCCACCATCATTGGGCTGGCTTTTAAACTGTATGACCCTCAAAAGTTAATAGGCGATCAAGAAAATATTGGGATTACTGTTGCGTTAATACCCGCTAATACCCCCGGCGTTTCAATTGGAAAACGTCACTTCCCATTAGATACCGCATTCCAAAATGGACCTAACTGGGGACATGATGTTTTTATCCCGCTGGATGCTATTATCGGCGGTGTCGAACAAGCCGGAAACGGATGGTCAATGCTTATGCAATGCCTAACGATTGGCCGTAGTATTTCATTGCCCTCGCTCAGCGTTGGGGCCGCTAAGTATACCTGTCGTAATGTCGGTGCTTATGCACGAATTCGTAATCAATTTAATAGGCCCATTGGTGATTTTGAAGGGATCAAAGAACGCCTCGCATTCATGGCAGGTGAAACCTACATTATGGATGCTGCTCGTAACCTAACCCTTTCAGCCTTAGATAATGGTTACAAGCCTACAATCATTTCTGCAATTATCAAATATGAACTGACCGAGCGAATGCGTCGTATCGTCAATGATGGTATGGATATCCAAGGCGGCGCTGGAATCTGCTTAGGGCCAACCAATATTATGGGGCGAGTCTACCAATCAATCCCAATTAGTATCACTGTGGAAGGTGCTAATATTCTAACGCGTAGCCTGATTATCTTTGGACAAGGTTCGATTGTTGCACACCCTTTTATTCAACAAGAAATGCAGTTGTTACAACGACAAGAAAAGGCTGAAACACTTAACAAATTCGATACTATTTTGTTTCGACATGTCGGCTTTGTTTTGCACAACATAGTAGCTAATACGTGGTATGCGATAAGCAATACACGATTTCTTAAAGTCCCTGGAACGCAATCAACGCGTCGATACTATCAACAACTCACGCACCTGAGTTGTCTCTTTATTTTATTTACCGATGTTGCTCTATTTACACTTGGTGGGTCATTAAAACGTCGGGAAATAATATCGGGACTTTTTGCCGATACTTTGAGCAACCTTTATTTGTGTTCTGCGGTACTTAAACACTTCTATGACCAAGGTCAACAGGATGATGACTTACCGCTGATGCATTGGGGCTGTCAACAAACACTTTATCAAACACATCAGGCCTTATTATCGCTTATCAACAAGATTCCTTACCCTGTTATTTCATGGTTCTTAAAACACTTCCTGTTACGTTATAACAATCCTCCTGGCGATCATTTAACCCATTCAGTCTCAAGTATCTTGCTCTCAGACAATGCCAGTAGAAATCGACTCACTGAGGGTATCTATATCAACCACCACGTCCATGATCCTACCGGCAGAATAGAAAATGCATTTGATGCCGTACTTAAAGCCGTCGATCCGGAAATGAAAATACGTCAAGCTCAACGATTAAATGAATTGACAAAAGGCAATCTACAAACAACTGTAGAACAAGCGGTAATAAAAGAAATAATTACTCAAGAAGAAGCAAATTTAATATTCGCTGCTGAGGATGCAAGAACAACAGCAATCAGTGTTGATTATTTTAATCCAGAACAATTAACCGGGCATCATTCTTAACTCGAAAAAACAATAATTCATAATTATTAAGGCATAACTCAATGAAACTCTATCATTGTTCCAATACACGGTCATTCAGACCATTATGGTTACTCGAGGAGTTAGGGATCTCCTATGACATAGCTTTTATTGATGTGTTTAACAATAAAGGTCAACAACAATCCTATTTAAAAATTAACCCTCTCGGTACTGTGCCAACCTTAGTTGATGACGATATTACTTTATATGAAGCAGGTGCGATTTGCCTGTACCTATCTGATAAGTACACACAGCATAACCTGGCGCCCCGAATAAACGCACCTAATCGAGGACATTATTATCAATGGATGTTTTTTGTACCAGGAACAATGGAGCCACCTTTGGTTAATATTTTCTTACATACACAATTACTGGAAGTTTCTAAGCGTCGCCAATCTGTTATCGATGACAGTAAAAAACGCTTTGAACGTATTGCTGCTGTACTAGACCATAGCTTACGCAATAAAACGTATATTCTTGGTGAATATTTCTCTACTGCTGACATTATGATCGTCTCAACCTTAGACTGGTTTCCTGAATTAATTAGCAACTTTGAAACCTTAAACAATTATCATCAGACTCTTTCTCAACGACCTGCATTCAAAAGAGCTTTACTTCAAAAATAATACTTAAGGCTTACACTTAATGCACAACTCAGCTCTTAATGTAAGTAACTATGTCGCCACACACAGTTTCTGAATACTATAGCGTTATCGGTCAACAGTATCTCTGTGACGACAGTCAATCGATTAAAGAATTTTCAACTTATTTAAATAATTACGACTTATTATCAATCAATAAATCGGCCAGAACTATAGTGACGGCCATACGAAGAAAAACAAAACAACAAACGGTTACCGAAGCCTTTTTACATGAATACCAACTCAATTCCCAAGAGGGTATTATT
>MPSY01000220.1 GCA_001901525.1 Methylococcales bacterium OPU3_GD_OMZ
CTTGTTTGACCATTTCGCTGCAGTAAATATCTAAAGGCTCGCCTTCGCGTAAAATTAACAAACCGGTGGTGTGGTCAATCTGACTGTCCATGAGCATTACCGCTTTAATACCGGTGTCGCGGATACCTTGTTTAGGTTGAATCGCCGGAAAGGCTTCTAACTGTGCGCGAATATCCGGAGAGGCATTAATCAGCAGCCAGTTCGTATTATCGGTACTGACAGCAATGGATGACTGGGTCCGGGCTTTGGCGTTGATATCGTTGTGCCTGAGCCTACGGCAATTGTTGCAGTTACAGTTCCATTGAGGAAAACCGCCGCCGGCGCCGGAACCTAATACTCTTATTTTCATGTTTTAAATCCTAAATAAATGCGATGGGTCAGTCAATGTAGAGGCTGAATGATACTAGGGGCGGGTTAAAGAATAAAGAGAGCAATAAAAAAAGGGGCTCAGTGAGCCCCTTTTTAACAAGCCGCTAATCGATTAACGGTTGTTGATATACATAGTCACTTCGAAACCAAAACGAAGATCTGTGTAACTTGGTGTTTCCCATTTCATGGTATATACCTCCAAAATTTTTTTATTATTTAAGCTAGCTTGATCAAGAAAGCTGTACGTGAGTATACGATGAACAAATTGATAACGCAATATTGAGTTAGGATGATTGTAGCGCTGGTTGTCGTTTTAAGCGCAAGGGATGGCGATGGTTTTATGCTTTCAGTGAAGTAATTGCTTGTTTTTTATCACATAACACTTGAAGTAGTAGGGGGAGTCAGGTTATAGTCCCGCCGGTATTATTATTTTGGAGTTTTTAGATGTTTGGTGAGATTATTTTTGTAACCGTGGCTATGTTTTTAGTCGCTTTTGTTATTTGTATTCCGTTTGGTTTTTTTATTTATGCTTTTGAGAAAGACCCGAAACAACCGTTTGGTGAGGCGCACGGTGCCAGTCACGGCATGGGACCAATATTGGCTAAGTTTGACCCTTTCTTACAAAAATGGTTGGCGCCAAAAAAAGCCAGCTAAATTAACGGGTGGGGAAATAGCACGACTCACCGGTTAGTCCGACCTGCAGGTGGGGCACTGCGGGTTCTTCTTTAAGATTAGGCTGTTCCATTCCATGGTTAAGCCATCCAGTAACAAAAGTCGGCCCGTTACGGTTTTTCCAATTTGGGTGATTACTTTAAGGGCTTCTAAGGCCTGCATGGACCCGATAATGCCGGTGATGGGGGAAATTACCCCATGGGTGGCGCAATTTTGTTGTTCGTCGTCGGTTTC
>MPSY01000098.1 GCA_001901525.1 Methylococcales bacterium OPU3_GD_OMZ
GCTTCAATCTATTGTGTTCAAATACCGACAAATAAATAATTAAATCACACTTACTTAATTCGTTAACCGCTCAGGAAACTAACAGAAATATCACTATCGATCATAGTCCTATAAAGATACTGGTCTTTATTAGCTTTTAGGTTAAAAATTATTAGACGATATGAAAACGTTCACTAAATTACAAACAAATCCATGAATTTATCTACCCGTATGTTTTCAAGCGCTCCCTGATCAGCAAATAACTGGTGAATTTCAGTACAATTTTTCTCAGCTATTCTTGTTGCCAAATTATCTACAAACTTTTGTTTAAGAAAAGGGATTGCTTCCTCTCGTCGTCGTTTGTGACCGAGAGGATATTCCACGACAATCTCAATCGTATGACTCCCATCATTAAAAAATACCTGTAATGCATTAGCAATTGAGCGTTTGTTTGGGTCTACATAATCCAAGCTAAACTTTTTGTTTTCCAAAACCACCATCTTCTTCCTCAATGCGGTAATCCGGGGATCACTCGCCATTGGATATTGATAATGGTCAGCGTTGATACTGCCAACAAGCAATGCAACGGCAACCATATATTGCAGACAATGATCCCTCTCTGCGGGATGATTTAACACCCCAACTTTATCTATAATTTTCTTTCCCGAGCGTTGTGTTTGAATGACCACTTTATCAATTTCCTCTAACCGAGAAAGTACTTGGGGGTGTAATTGTATCGCCGCTTCTATCGCAGTTTGCCCATGAAACTCAGCAGGAAAAGAGATCTTAAACAAAATATTCTCTACAACATAGCTGCTAAATTCTTGTTTTAATTCAAAGCACTCTCCCTTAAACAACACGTCATAAAAACCCCATGTTTTTGCAGTCAGCACCGATGGATAACCCATTTCCCCCTTTATAGCGAGTAAAGCAAGCCGTACTCCACGGCTAGTCGCATCACCCGCTGCCCAACTTTTACGTGACCCCGTATTGGGATAATGCCGATAACTACGTAATGCGGCCCCGTCAATCCAAGCATTACTCAGTGCACTAATGATATGTTCTCGACCACCTCCCAGCATAGCCGTTACCACTGCAGTACTAGCAACACGTACTAACAAAACATGGTCTAACCCCACACTATTAAAACTATTTTCCAAAGCGATGATCCCTTGAATTTCATAAGCTTTGATCAATGCTGTAATCACATCGCCTATCTGCAATGCAGGGTAACCTTGTTGTAAATTTTGACGACTCAAATAATCTGCTATTGCCAATATAGCGCCCAAATTATCTGAAGGATGGCCCCATTCTGCAGCCAACCAAGTATCATTAAAATCTAACCACCGTATCATTGCACCGATATTAAAAGCGGCTTGTACCGGCTCAAGTTGATAGTCGGTACCTGGAACACGTGCGCCAGCCTTTAACGTCGCTCCGGGCACAATAGGACCTAATAACTTGTTACAAGACGGATATGATAAGGCTAATATCGCACAGCCTAAAGAATCCATTAAACAATAACGTGCCATTTCCCTAGCGACACTATTATCTGCTTTATATTCAATAATATAATCTGCAATTTTGATCAGTATAGGATCTGGAAGTTGTTGACCACAAAATGGTAAAGCCTTTTTGACCATCATACTAAACAGAATTGTTAATGGCGTTGTTCAACAACTTTATAGTGTCTCGGTGCAGAGCCAATATAATCAGCACTGGGCCTAATCAGACTATTTGTTTTACGTTGTTCAAAAATATGTCCTGCCCAACCCGCCATACGTGAACACACAAATATCGGAGTAAACAAACAACGCGGTATTCCTAAAAAGTGAAATGTCGATGCACTGAAAAAATCAAGATTGGCACATATTTTTTTTTCTTCCCACATAAGCTTTTCAATGGCTACAGAAATAGCAAAAATATGCTCATCATTAGCACGTTCGGAAAGTTTCCTAGACCATTGTTTGATGACAGCATGACGTGGATCCGAATCTTTATAGATAGCATGACCAAATCCCATGACTTTTTCTTGATGGCGTAACATATCCTTGACCCCAACGACAGCTTGCTCAGGCGTTTGGTAACGACTAATTAATTCCATTGCCGCTTCATTAGCACCACCGTGTAGTGGTCCACTCAAACTACCGATAGCTGCACACACAGCAGAATAATAATCTGATAAGGTTGATGCACAAACCCGTGCAGCAAATGTTGAGGCATTAAATTCATGTTCAGCATAAAGTATCAGCGAAACATCCATAGCTCTTTGCGCTAAGCTATCGGCTGGTCGATCATGGAGACAATGTAGAATATGCCCGGCAACAGAGGGATCGTCAGTTTCCGTTTCAATGCAAACACCGTCATGACTGTAGCGATACCAATAGCACATCATCACGGGTAGTAGCGCTAATAACCGTTGGGTAATAACAAATTGGTCACTAAAACTTTGCTCAGGCTCCAGTGTTCCCAACATTGAACAACCCGTACGTAACACATCCATTGGAGCTGTTGATGCCGGCATTTTCTCCAGTACTTGTTTAAGTCTTTTCGGTAATCTACGTAAGCTTTTTAATTTGCTGGTAAAATCCTGCAACTGCCGAGCATTTGGTAGTTCACCATGTGTTAACAAGTAAGCCACCTCTTCATATGTGGCTAGTTCAGCTAATTCAACGATATCATAACCACAATAAAATAAACTAGCGTCATTCCCTACGCTAGACAAGGCCGTTTGCCCAACAGTCTCCCCACGTAATCCGCCTTTTTTAGGGTTAGACGTCAAAATAGATTTATCCTTTACTATCCAATCATCCAATTGTAACTCATAAGAATGATAGTCCAAAATATCGTAAAGTTGTTCACGGGTCTGCATGTGTTCAAGCATTGCTTGTTGACTACCGTGCTCACGAATACTCTGATAAACAGCCATCGCTGCATAGTTCATAGCTCTGAATGCTGATAAAGGATAAAGTACTATTCTGATGCCAATATCATGTAGTTGGTTGGCACTAAACAGGGGTGTTTTACCAAATTCAGTAATATTTGCCAACACCGGCACATGAACCGCCTTAACAAAGTGCTGATAATCTGTCAGCGTCGTCAAAGACTCAACAAAAATCATATCCGCACCGACCTCAATATAGCTATTCGCACGATCTATTGCGGCATTTAAGCCTAGTTCAGAAGCGGCATCGGTACGAGCCATTATTACAAAGTGTGAATCTGTTTTAGCAGTTACAGCTGATTGAATACGTTCTACCATTGTCGTCGTTGACACTAAAACTTTGTTTGCTTGATGACCACAACGTTTAGCCTGAATTTGGTCTTCTAGATGCATGCCTGCGGCACCGGCTTTAGTTAACTGTTTGACCGCTCGGGCTATATTAAAAGGATTTCCCCAGCCGGTATCAGCATCGACCAGTAACGGTAAAGTACTTGCTTCTGTAATACGCCTAACTTCTTCAACAACATCATTCAGCGTCGTCATACCAAGATCAGGCAACCCAAAACAGGCATTAGCAACACCTGCCCCTGATAGATAAATAGCTTGAAATCCAACTCGTTCAGCAAGTAACGCACAATAAGCATTCACTGTCCCTACAAGTTGTAATGGGCGCACTTCATCAACTAAGATTCTTAACCGTAAACCAGCAGACTGGGGGATTACGGCATTGATTTTAGGCTTTAATTCAGTAGCTAATAACAAATTTTGTTTTTTGTTCATCTAAACCATCCTCAACTTCTGCAACACCATTAGTATTCCATTGCTGTGGAAAAAACCTTAACCCAATTATTGTTAGTTTAAGGCTTAGACCCAAGCAAATTGGGGGAAGTTTCAATCAGCATAGTTGTTATTTTTTCTAGGAAAAATTATCCAGCACCGAGAAATTTAAGACTAGAGCCTGACATTGAAATTGACTTTTACAACACGTCTCGTCTTTGAAATTATGAGACTAAGATAATTCAACGACATACTATTGCTTCCTTATTTATCGCCAGTTTGAATTTAACTACTTATTCAAGGTCGAATTTAAGTATAAGAACAGATAGGTTAATAGCATGTCTAAACAACCTTGTTTGTTAGAAATTAGCACTTGCGGCATTGCTACATTAACTTTGAATAGACCCAAAGTTAATAATGCTTTGGATGAAGCGACTGTTAACCTACTCATTGATTACCTATATGAACTGGAAGGCAATCCTTCTGTACGTATCGTAGTACTTAAATCAATAGGCAAAGTTTTTTGTGCCGGCGCTGATCTTCACTGGATATCCAGCAATGAAATGAGAGCCACTACAAGTACAGACACTATGAGTCTGAAACTTGCGCAACTTATGCAGATTTTGCACAACCATATTAAGCCGACTATTATTTTAATAACTGGCGCTACTTATGGTGGGGCTATTGGCTTGGTTGCCTGTTGTGATATTGCCATAGCCACCCAAAATGCAATTTTTTGTTTTTCAGAAGTACGTTTAGGTCTGGTTCCGGCAATCATCAGTCCTTATATAGTTGAGGCTATCGGAAAACGTATAGCTCTACGCTATTTCTTAACTGCCGAAAATTTTGATGCCCAAGAGGCCTGGCGTATCGGATTAGTACATCATGTCATTAGCGAAAACAAACTAGGAGACGATTTAAACAAAATAACCGATGCCTTACTTGCCGCAAGTCCAAATGCACTCGCTAAAACCAAAAAGCTAGTCACTGAAGTATCAACACGGCCTCTTGATGATACGCTTATCCGGAGAACATCACAGTTGATCACTGAAATACGTAATACATCTGAAGCCAAAGAAGGTATCTCAGCCTTTCTACAAAAACGTAAAGCCAGTTGGGTTAAAAAATCTTCATGACTGTCTTGGCAGAAAAATTTAATGAAAAAAAACACTCTGGTTGCGTTACTAGACTAGTCCCTAACTGGGTAATCCAACGTTTCTAAGACGGTAAAAAAACAATGAATGAGAATTAAATATGAACCCGCTTGTAAAGCTTATTCAGCAGAAATTGTTAGACTATGGAACTTCCGAGTCAAGTTAAGCTTGTAGAAGTCGGCCCTCGCGATGGATTGCAAAATCAACCCGTCACGGTTTCTATTGCGCATAGGGTTGAGCTCATTGAACGGCTAGCCCAGTGTGGTTTTACCGCAATCGAAACAGGCAGTTTGGTATCACCGCAACGAATTCCGCAAATGGCAAACAGTGATATTGTCTATCAACAAGTTCATCAACAGCCAAAGGCTGAATATATTATGTTGGTAGCTAATCAACAAGGCTTAGCCAAAGCCATTTCTTGTCAAGCGAAAACTATTGCAGTGTTTTGCGCAGCAACAGATGCTTTCTCATTAAATAATATTAATTGCCCCATTGATGTGAGCATGGCATCCATCCAAGCTATTGTTAACCAGGCAAAAGAAAAAAACATGGCCGTCAGAGGTTACATTTCATGTGTACTAGGTTGCCCTTTTCAAGGTGTTGTTCAAATAGATAAAGTCTGTGAACTGGCCGCCAAATTATATGAATATGGCTGCTATGAGATCTCGTTAGGCGATACAATTGGTGTGGGTACTCCTCGTCAAGTAATAGAGCTTCTCTCTGCCGTTAAAAAAGTCATTCCGTCTGATAATATTGCCGTACATTTCCATGACACCTATGGCCAGGCATTAGCCAATATTTTCGCCGCGTTACAAACAGGCATCCACATCATTGACTGCTCAGTTAGCGGGTTAGGAGGCTGTCCTTTTGCTCCCAGTGCTTCGGGTAATATTTCCAGTGAGGACCTGGTTTATATGCTTAATGGTTTAAGCATAAAAACAGGTGTTAATCTTGAGGGATTAATAGCTACAAGTTGGTTTATTGCTGACCTACTGGATCGTCCACCTACCGCTAAAGTTACCTTGGCAAATGCCGCTAAACATTAATAATGATAAATAGTGAACGAATTAGAATTAACAATATCAAATTGTTACATAGGTAATAATCGTAGGCATAAAAAATGTACACAAGATCACCGTATATGGCCTAAGCATGAATTATCAAAGTGCTTTTACTCGTTTTCCTAAAAGTGATGGCAAAGGTGTTTTAATTACCCCCCGCATTGCTTACAGTTGCACTACTATTAGTGAAAACCATCTATACCAAATAAGTTATCCTCTCGACTCTATCGTCAAGGTTATCGATTTAACCAATGTTATTTATGAAACCACTAAGGCCATAAATCAAATCGCAGCCTCAATTTACACTTCACTATTGAAAATTTCGATACTAACAAACGTACTGAGAAAACTCAGTCTTAAATAAAAACAATGTTTTTTGAATATATAAAACGGCGCATCATTTAGTGGGAAGTGTATCGTGAACGAAACAGTCAAAGCATCAAGAAAACAACCACACACTCCCTTCTCGCCTACATATAAATCCTGCCATAGTGTTGCCGAATTCAATATTCAACACCATAAAATGCTTGATTACGAAGGTAACCTTTTGGTTACAAAAATTCCTGAAATTGCCAATAATCAACAACAACTCATAAAACTTTATCAAGCCATGGTGAGTACCCGTTTAT
>MPSY01000221.1 GCA_001901525.1 Methylococcales bacterium OPU3_GD_OMZ
GTGAAAAAACACCGACGACAAAAATAGAAATTTTAGTCCCTGATTTTCGAGGCCGCATCGACGTTGCCCTTGAAAAATTAGCCGCCCACCCATGCGACGTGTTTAATCATAATTTAGAAACCGTCCCAAGGCTTTACAAACAATCTCGCCCCGGTGCCGACTATCACAGCTCTTTAAACCTGCTTCAATTACACCGCCAACAACACCCGAGCATTGCCACTAAATCTGGCATTATGCTGGGCCTTGGCGAAATGCCAGAAGAAGTCCATCAAGTGATGGCTGACCTCCTGGAACATGGTTGCTCCATGCTGACCTTGGGTCAATACCTTCAACCCAGCCCCGACCACTTGGCTGTACAGCGCTATTACACGCCGAAAGAATTTGAACAATTTGGCAACTATGCTAAGCAACTGGGCTTTGCTCAGGTCGCCAGTGCGCCATTAGTACGGTCTTCCTATCATGCTGACTTGCAGGCCAAAGACATCGCTTAGCATTAATCTCACGAGCACTTAAAAACAGTGTCTTTGGCTATAAAAAACCCCCAACCGTTCGTTTAGTTACATCCAATTAAAACCGACTTGACCCGTTTCTATCGCTCCCGATGGTGCACCGGTTGCCAGCCCGACAGGAACCGCATAAATAAGGCCAACGACACCGACAGGCAGTACTAAGAAAGGATTGGTCGCATGTTCTTCGTTAATAGATGACCAGATATCCACAACACCTTGAGCGCCCCCCGTTATAGCTCCGACAAGACCGCCCACCACACCGCCCACTATCTTAAAAGGCAATTTCACCACGCCGACGGCAGTAGAAACGACAACGTTAGAATGACCGCCAGCAACGGCCGTCCCTGTTGATACCAACATGACCATCATTAAAAATAAAGCCACTAATTGCTTTTTCATAAACAACTCCTATCCATTTAACTAAAGATGTTAAAGAAACCTTTTAAAATTTGAGCACAACCGGTGAAAATGACTAAAAGATCACCCTTTATTTTTTTCCATCACGATAAGGTATAACTTTTTTCACCGCACTTGTCTACGTTGATCATCTTAAGTTTGTTAAGACCGATAATACCTACCATTCACTATCGGGCATAAAAAAAGCAGCGCTCAAAAATCCTTCGATTTTCTCGCACTGCTTCTTTATAAGTAGAACAGTCTGTCTTTCAGATCACTGACTAATCACCTAAAGACTGACGAACTGTGACATTACATCATGCCGCCCATACCGCCCATACCACCCATGCCGCCCATATCAGGCA
>MPSY01000099.1 GCA_001901525.1 Methylococcales bacterium OPU3_GD_OMZ
TAATTTTTACTGAATAGATTATTTCCTGGAGGAAATGAATGAATCTAGAAAAAGTTATTTTCGGTTTTTTCATTGTATTAGCAATGACCTTAAATTTCGGTTTTTTCTTAGGAGAAATTGATAACCCCGCACATCATAATGTTTATGAATTGTTTGCTGTTGTGGTCGTGAATTTTCTGGCGACAGGTTTAAAATTGGGAGACAGGTCTCAAGTGGGTGCTGTTTTATTATCAACCAGTTTAGTCGCAGATTTACAATTGATAGTTGCGGTTTTTTACTGGACAACAGCCGTTCACATTTCAATGGTGGGATTAACACCCGAAGTGATGGCCAGTATTGTGGCATTATCGGGCGGGGCACTTTTAGCTAATGTGGTTTCAGTTGTTATTTTAGTAGCAGACACCCTGATGTCACGCTTATAAATATTATTATTTCTTAATTAAGTGTAAATCAATGGCTGCTACAGTTGATCTGAGTCGTGTAATCTTCATTGTGTTACGGGAAATGCGTAAGCCAATTCTGGCTATCATTATCGTTTATTCCCTTTCGATTGTGGGAATGGTCATCATTCCGGGACCTGTGGTGGATGGCAAAGCGCAATATTTAAGTATTTTTCATGCTTTTTATTTCATGACGTATACGGCAACAACGACAGGGTTTGGAGAAATACCTTTTCCATTTAGCAATGCCCAGCGTTTTTGGGCTATCGTTTGCTTGTATATTAGTGTTATTACTTGGTTTTATGCGATTGGTAGTATTATTCGTCTAGTACAGAACCCTTATTTGGGAAAAGCTCTGGCTGAGCATGATTTTTCTAATAAAGTTGAACGGATTTCAGGTGATTTTTTTATCATTTGTGGTTTTGGCGATACCGGCAGTGTTTTAGCACGGGGATTAAGTGATGCCCGGTTAACAGCCGTTATTATTGATAGTAGTGAGGAACGTATTAAGGCCTTGCAATTGCGTGATTATAAGGTGCCTATGCCAGGTTTATTTGCAGATGCGAGTGTTCCAAAACATTTAATTGAAGCAGGAATCAGGCGAGCTGATTGTAAGGCAATCGTATCGGTAACCAGTAATGAAGAAACCAACCTTAAGATTTCAGCAATGGCCAGAATTTTAAACCCAGGAATTGACGTGATTACCAAGTCAAAAGTTGAGATTTGGGAAGAAACACTGGCAACTATTGGGGGTAAGGTTCATATTATTGATCCATTTAAAACGTATGCTCAGTTATTAGCTTTCTCTATTGTGCAGCGTTATTTTTACTCCTTTAATAATTGGTTAGTAGGGGATAAATCTACTGAATTAGAGCAACCGCTGAGTCCTCCTAATCAAGGACTTTGGATTATCTGTGGTTTTGGGCGTATGGGGCAGGAAATTAAACGGGCATTAAATAAACAAGGCCTAAGAACTGCCATTATTGATCCTAAGCCGATTAGTCCTGATGAGGAGAATGTTGAGAAATTTGTTTTAGGGTTAACGACGGTCAGAACATTAAAGTTAGCAGGTATTGAACAAGCTGTGGGTATTGTGACAGGAACAGATGATGATGGTCAGAATGTCAGTATTTTATTAAATGCGCGTTCGATAAATCCCAATGTTTTTACCGTGGTTAGGCAAAATTCCCATGAGAATTTTGCAGCTTTTCAGGCAGCTAAGGCTGATATGGTGATGCAACCCTCTTTGGTTGCCGCAAGACGGATTATGTTGTTATTGAAAGCACCGTTACTGAAGCCATTTTTTAAGTATTTTTTGGTTCATCAGGATCGTGATCATGAAATGAATGACGTGATCAGTTGGGTGAAGATGTGTGTTGGAGATGGCGATAAGGTGCCGCCGTTGTTAACATCATTTGATATCACAGATAAAAATGCAAAAGTTTTAATGCGTGTTCTAGAGAATGACTCGGTTCAATTAGGTGATTTACTTAAAGACCCAAGAAACAGAACAAAACCGCTCGATTTAGTGGCATTGGTGGTCCAGTCAGATGAAGGAAAGGTAATTATTTTGCCGGGGAGTGATTATTTGGTTAAAGCAGGTGATCAATTGTTATTGTGTGGCACTGATTTGGGTTATAGGTTGTTTTTAGCCACGGTTAATAATGAATATAAACTTTATCATGTGCGAACAGGGCTACGTCAACCGCGGAGTTTTTTTATGCAATGGTACGTGCGCAAAATGGGTCGAGAAGGTCTGTAAATTAGTAAAGATATGAGAAAAAGGCGCTATTGATCGCGCCTTTTTTTCAGCAAGTATGCTTTAGCTACGAGCCATGTGTTGTTTGAGTTCTTTAGGGAGCGAGAAAACAACTTTTTCTTCAATACCGGCATTTTCTTCTGCGGTGTGTCCACCCCAAGCCTGGAGTTGTTTGATAACTTGTTGAACAAGAACTTCGGGTGCTGATGCACCTGCTGAGACTCCGACGGTATTAATATCGGTAAACCAACCTTGATCTAGGTCGGCGGCGGTATCAATTAAATAAGCAGGTTTGCCGAGTTGTACGGCAATTTCTCTTAATCTATTTGAGTTAGAACTATTGGGTGAACCGACCACTAAAATTAAATCTGCTTTGCTTGCTAAATCAGTGACCGCATCTTGCCGGTTTTGTGTTGCATAGCAAATGTCGTCTTTTTTCTGTTCTTGAATAGAGGGAAACTGTTTTTTGAGTGCTTGAACCATGGCATGAGTATCAGTCATGGACAGGGTTGTTTGTGTCACATAAGCTAAATTTTCAGGGTTGTTTAGCTTAAGTGATTTAACATCTTCCGGGGTTTCGACGAGGTAAATGTTGCCATTATCTGTGCATTTCTCATATTGCCCCATTGTTCCTTCTACCTCAGGGTGGCCTTCGTGACCAATTAATACGACCTCTTTATCCGCTTTGGCGTGTTTGGCAACTTGAATATGGACCTTGGTTACCAGTGGGCAAGTTGCATCGAAGACGGTCAGGTTACGTTCTTTAGCCTGATTTTTAACTTTTTTAGAAACACCGTGCGCACTGAAAATGAGGTAGGATCCTTCAGGGACATCGTTTACATCCTCAATAAAAATAGCCCCTTTATCTCTTAGACCTTCTACGACAGTGCGATTATGGACGACTTCATGGCGAACATAGATCGGTGCTCCAAAGGTATCAATGGCATGGTCAACAATGTCTATAGCACGGTCAACACCGGCGCAGAAACCACGGGGGTTGGCGAGTATTATTTGCATATTTATCTGATAAGTGGTTGTTATGGGGGGTATTCTACCTGATTCTTTCTTTAGAAACGACAATGCCGTCTGGATCTGAATAAATATAATGGTCCGGTTCAAAGGTGATGCCAGCGAAATTAATAACAAGTCCCTGAGTTCCAGTCCCTTTTTTTTGTGATTTTAAGGGGTGTGCTGCCAGTGCCTTAATGCCAATTGGCAGCTGATTGATTTGTTCGGTATCACGAATGCAGCCATTGATAACAATGCCTTGCCAGCCATTTTCATGGGCGATAAGTGCTAAATTATCACCTAACAGGGCGCAATTTAAGGAGCCTTGACCATCAATCACTAGGACGCGATGATCGACAGATTGCTCAAGGGTGTTTCTAACCAGTACATTATCTTCCAGAACGTTGAGGGTCGTTATTTGCCCAGAGAACTTGCAGTTGCCGCCAAAATTTTTGAAAATAGGTTCAGCAATTTGGAACCCTGACAATGAACTGTGCGCATCGCATAAATCGGTTGTGAATAGAGTCATATCATGTAAGCAAATAGGGTTATTATAACAGGTGTTTTTAACTCGCTAAGGAATCTGAACAGAGTTTAATAATCAGCTTATTTGATAGGCCTGAGTGGTAGCCAGTTAGAAAAGTTCAACGGCAGGGAACTTTACTGGGTCAATGGGGTTTAGCGTGTTATACGTTATTTTTTTAAATAATTACAGGTGATAAGAGGCATTAAATGGGGGTATTATTTGCAATTTTAGCCGTGGTGTTAATTGTGGGGAGTGCTTTAATTTTATTGCGTAACGCAAAATCCACCAAAGTGCCTGATTCTGTCAGGCCTAAGCCTTACGAGGACGATGAAACGAATAACTGGTAACAATCTAACAAGGCGGTATGTTGTTATTTGGTACGTAATGTAAAGGTCACTGGGCCGTTATTGGTTAAGATGACTTGCATATCGGCTCCAAAAAAGCCGGCCTCAACCGTTGGGTATTGTTGTTTGGCCGTTGTGACTAAATAATTAAACATTTTTTTGCCGCGTTCAGGTGATGCTGTCGGCGTGAAGCTAGGGCGATTACCATTGTCAGTATCTGCAGCAAGCGTGAATTGAGGGACGAGTAATAAGCCGCCATTAATCTGCTTGAGAGAAAGATTCATTCGATTATTTGAGTCAGAAAAAATACGGTAATTTAAGAGTCGTTGGAGCAATCGTTCGGCGTGTGCTTCATCATCTTGTTTCTCAATAGCAACGAGTGCAAGAATACCTTGATTGATTTGACCTATTGGAGCATCGTTAACGGTTACCGTTGCAGAGGATACGCGCTGTATGATTGTAATCATGAAAAAGGATAGATTTTTTAAAATAGCCTTATTTTGTCATTGATTTATAAAATGCTAAAGAAAAATATCGGTCTAATCAGTTTGGCTTTTTTGGTTTTTTTTTCCGAAAGCTTGACCGCGAAAGTCTTTTTCTGGGACGGCCGTGATGGTCAACGTTATTATTCAGATCAAGATCCGAAGGGCATAGAGGCTAACGAAATGCCGTTGACCGGGGATACGTTCTATTCAGTTATTAAGGTCTACGATGGGGATACCGTGCTTTTAGGTAACCGGTTAAAAGTACGGCTGTTGAGCATTAATACTCCTGAGATTGAGCGATACAATAAGCCTGAAGAGGCCGGTGGTGAGAGCGCTCGAGAGGGGTTGATTGCATTGTTAGGCGGACAAAAGGTGCGTCTTGAAATCGATGTGGAGAGGCAGGACAAATATGGGCGAACGTTAGCGCATCTTTTTACAACATCGGGATTACACCTCAATCTTGAAATGGTGAAGCGGGGTTGGGCAACGGTTAGTCTTCATCCGCCTAATTTAAAATATTCGACCCCAATGCTGTTAGCACAACAATGGGCGCAATCGGAGCAAATTGCACTTTGGGGGATGAATGAGTATCAACCTAAAGTGATTGCTGATGGTTTAGCAAAGAGAAGTTATGGTTGGCAACGATTAATCGGAACGGTACGAGCTGCGACCCTGAAGCGCAAGTATGCCTATCTCAGTATTGATTCGGGTGAATTAATGATCAGAATTCCCCGGGCTAATTTGTCTTTTTTTCCTGATGTGATGACCTATCTTGATAAGAAAGTAGAAATAAGAGGGTGGGTTTCACGCCGAGGAAAGGGGCGTTCTGTTTTGGTTCGTCACCCCAGTGCCTTGTTGATTCGTTAGTGTTTATTGTTTTAGTTGCTTGAGCCGTTGGTCACTGATCTGCTGACAGTAGGTATCTATTTGATAACTTTATTGAGCCAGCTTTTTAAGATTTTTTTGGGTGGCATGATTTTAGACTCAATTATAGTTAATAATCGGTCTTCTTTTTCGTCATGTCTTTGTTGAAGTGCCTTTAAATCCAGTTGTAATTGGATGATTTGTTGCTGTAGAAATTGTACGTAAGGGGGCTGGTTTTCGTGTGTAGCGTTATTATGGAGAGGCTGTTTTTTTATCGGTCTCATGGTTTTTCGCAGAAAATCAAAAGTCGTAGGTTATTTTAACAATTTCTTTAAGAATTTTTTCAATACAAATGAGCGGCCAAAGAATTTATTTTCTATTAGGGTCAGTAATCTGTTTTCTCGTTCCTCAGACTTTTCTTTAAGTTCTGTAAGCTCTTTTTGTAGTCGAACGATTTGTTGTTGCAGAAAGAGTTCATTGTTGCTGGAGTTATGCGCTGGGTTATTACTAGGGTCTTCTTTACCACCGGGAATGACGGTGGGGGTAAAGGCGGGAGAATCAAGCGTTACGTCTACAGGCTCTTGGCGTGGAATGAGTGTGGTATGGGGGGGCTTATTATGAGATTTTTCAGTCGGTTGGATTTGACGGTAAAGAGAACGTGTGGTTTTACTGACAAGACGGGTTGCTTTGGCGACAGAAATAATCGAAATAATGGTGGCTATAGTTAAGACCTCAGTAGATTTACCAACCAGTTTAGAGGAGAGTAGAATTTTTTTAAAGGCCATGATTATTGAATGATCCTGAGTAGTAATCGTTTCGTAGATTATGGGTTAAAATATTAGGCTATTTAAAAGATACAAAAAGGTAAAACATATGAAGTGTATATGATTATTGTCTTAATAGGTACACGAGATAGGGCTTAGGATTAAAAAAAGGTTGTTTGTATTGTGCACGGTTATGAATAAGGTGCATTGATTATTTTGTTGTTATAATCATCAATTATGTCCCCGTAGCATAACTGGATAATGCAGACCCCTCCTAAGGGTCAGAGTAGAGGTTCGAATCCTCTCGGGGACGCCATT
>MPSY01000222.1 GCA_001901525.1 Methylococcales bacterium OPU3_GD_OMZ
GAGGATGAGTTACGTATTCAACAAGAGCTGGATGCGAAAGGGCGTAGTACGCCCAGTTTTGAATATGGCTTTTATCAGGAGGACGGCTCGTTGTGTACAGGAATAAAAGCAACCGTAGCACTACGCTCTAAAGATTATAAAAAACAAGGGATTCGCATACTTAAGTAATCCTTTGCCAACCGATTATGAGAGGATTGTGGTGTTTGGATTAAGTGATTTTTACCCCTTTATTTTTGGCAAGGTGTTATGTCTGTAGCCGTTATTATTCCAAGTTTCAACCGGAGTGTAGTGCTTAAACGTGCACTCACGTCGGTTTTTAATCAGGACTGTCCTGCCGATGAGGTGATTGTTGTTGATGATGGGTCAACGGACGATACCGAGTGTATGATTAGGCGTTGTTTTCCAAAGGTTGTTTATATTTATCAGGAAAATGCAGGGGTGAGTTCTGCTCGTAATAAAGGTATTGCCGCTAGTGACTCTGATTGGATAACTTTTTTAGATTCTGATGACAAATGGTTGCCGAATAAATTAGCTTTGCAGCGAGATTTTATCAATAGGCATGACGGTTACTGGGTCTGTCATACCGAAGAGATATGGATTCGAGATGGCCGCAGGGTAAACCCAATGAAAAAACATGCTAAGACAGGAGGGTGGATTTTTCAGCATTGTTTGCCGATTTGTGCGATGTCGCCGTCATCGATTATGATACATCGCCATATTTTTTCAGAGCTGGGTGTTTTCGATGAAGACTTGCCGGCCTGTGAAGATTATGATTTATGGTTAAGGATTACCGCCCGCTATCCGGTTTTATTTATTACCGATCCGCTGATACTTAAATACGGTGGCCATAGTGACCAGTTATCGAGGCATTTTTGGGGTATGGATCGATTCAGAATTAAGGCGTTAGAAAAAATAATTGCAGAACCCCGGTTGTCTGAGGAAAACAGAGTGGCTGCGATTAACACGTTACAAGAAAAAGCGAGGGTTTATTTGCAGGGTGCGCAAAAACGCGGAAAAACAGATGAGGTGGTGCATTATCAGTTATTAATTAATCAGTACTCATCGTAGGTTGTTATCCGTGTCTCCGCATATTTTTATTTTTACGGCACTACCGAGTGAAGCCAAGGGTCTTATTGCAGATTTGAACTTAAAGCGTTGGCAAGGCAGCCAGGTTTATGGGTTATTTGTTAATGCGACTTATTGCTTGACGGTAACGGGAATGGGTAAGGCGGCTATGGCTGCCGGTATGGGTTATACC
>MPSY01000100.1 GCA_001901525.1 Methylococcales bacterium OPU3_GD_OMZ
TGATATTGTTGCGATGTTTGCATCCGCCCGGGGCGGCGACGGCATTGGCACCCATTGTGGTTGATCAGCAGTTAGGCGACTTGAGTCTTTATTTTGTTTTAGTACCCGTTGGGCTTAATAGTGCTATCTTATTGATTTTGGCATTAATCATTAATCGATGGGTTTTAAACCGAGATTACTCTTGCTTCGCTTTCCATGGCTGGCAGCGATCGTTTGGTTGGTATTGTCTACAGTAATACGCTGATTACTGCACTGTATAACCGAACGATTTATGAAAATTCGGTTTGATTTAAGTGAGCTCAATAGTTGAGTAGTCAATTTTTTATTAGTACGATCACTTAAATTTAACCATAACGCTAGGTGATTTATTCGTTTTTTTGGAAGATCAATTTATCTGAATATGGGCGGTGAAAAATCTCCATTTTTCCTTCATGGTTTTTTTAGTCAGAAAGGCTAGACTTAAATCGTAATATGGAGGACTCACTATGACTCAGAATGATGATGAAAAAATGTATTCAGTTTTTGTTCCACTTGAAGATCCGAGTTTGGCAAAGGAAGAAATTATTGTTCCCTATAACCCCGGGCTTATTTGTATTGATTGGTTAACTGTAGAACTCATTGATATTGCGGCATGAGCGACATTGAACACTCTGAAATTGAAAAAGAATATTTAAAGCCGATAATTTTCAGGCATTTTGATAAACAAGCGTAACTAATTTAGAACACCCTAGCAGCAATTGTTCACGTTCTATATTAGTTAGCCGAGTCGCATAAATGGTATTGTTTATTGCTAAGGTTTCTTCAAGTAAGGCATTTGTCCGACTGGGATCAATTTGCTGGATGATGTTAAAACTTAAGTGTTTTATGTCTGAGATAAGGTTGTTTAATTGGATGGTTATCGTTCTTCCTTGGTCGTTTATAGCCAGAATAGGTGTTTGATCAAAAGATTGACTCATTGCAGAAACGCAACCTAAAAGGGATTCCCCTAAAATCACCATATCTTGCTGTTCTTTTTGTGAATTATTAGCATTAGCGGGTGTTAAGAAAACAGTGAGGATAATAATAAGTGAGTAGCGCATGACAACCTTCTTATGATTCTAATAAAATCTCTTTCTGTGGACCTTTAGGGGGGTAGGAAAGTTCTTAAAATTAGTGTAAATAGTGCTCTTTTAGGGTGTTTATTTTGTTGTTACGGTCAAGCCGTTAAGAAAATTATAGAGATGTTTTTATTTCATCCAAAACCACGGTAGGACGGTAGAGTTTTATCGATGTAAAGCAAATAACGTTATGTCATTATTTGTGGGCAAAAAAAATACTTTAAAGCAAGCCTCACCGGGAAAAGTGGTGGGGTTTTTTTAGGCCTGCGATGTTAAGGAACACAGTAAACGGGGAAGGTTGTTTGTATTCAGTTGACGGTAATTATGTAAACATCATGGCTCAGAGTGTATGTACTTGGGTGTGATGACGTATATTTAAACGGTTAGGTTTAATAAAGGCTGAGATTACAAGGTATGGAACAGTTTCGGAGAAATAGTGTGTTGTGGGTTGATTTAATTAATTTCATAGAGCTTAGGAAACTAAAGAGCGGTGAATCACAACGTCTGTTTCACGGGCGGGGTCAGGTTTTTCCTGGTTTTGAAGGTATTAATATTGATTGGTACCCACCGGTTTTACTGATTAGTCTTTATGATTCCGGTTATGATCAGTGGCTTGAAAAAGTAGTGGACTGGCTCATGAAGGAAATTCCAGAATGTCAGTCGGTCTTATTGCAATACCGTTCTCGTAAGGGTTGTTCTTTTGAGTTACTTCGTGGCAATAGTCTTTCAAAGCTCGTTGCTGTGGAACATGGGCTTTTATTTCAAATAGAATTAGGGCGACATCAGAACAGCGGTTTGTTCTTAGATATGCGTAATGGTCGGGACTGGGTCAGGAACAATGCGTTAAATAAAAAGGTGCTTAATTTATTTGCTTATACCTGTGCTTTTTCGGTGGCTGCGTTGGCCGGTGGGGCAGACCAAGTCGTGAATTTTGATACCAGTAAAGTGGCATTAGCAAAGGGGCGTGAAAACCATCGGTTAAATCATCAAAATACGCAGCAGGTTATTTTTGAAGGAGTGGATATTTTCAAATCTTTTAGTCGAATTAAAAAACACGGACCCTATGATTTATTGATTTGTGATCCACCGTCTTATCAAAAAGGCAGTGTTGATATTAAACGAGATTACAAAAAGATAGTAAGTCGTATACCACTGTTTATGAAAAAAAACAGCTTGATCTTATTGTGTTTGAATTCACCGGAATTAGGGGATGACTTTTTAACCGAATTAGTCTCGGTACAATGTCCCGCATGTCAGTTTGTTACGAAAATAAATCCACCTGCTATTTTTAAAGACGCTATTGCAGGGCGTGGATTAAAGGTGCATATCTATCGTTTTTAGTCGATAGGGCAAGCACGTTTGATGTGTGTATCTCTCGTGGCGTACTCGTAATCTGATACGGGAATGGCAGGTTACTAGGGCTCTGTTATTGGGTTGATTTTAGCAGAGAACATTAAAGTCAGAGTTCATCAACATAATAATCGCTTTGCACCAAATGGTGTCGAGAAAAGCTACTGGGCTGAATACAAAACGGTGGCCAAATATCCTTGACCACTACAGCCAGTTGCCTGCAGGAACACTAGGCACGGGACATGAACTTACCGGTTTCAGTATTTATTTTTATAATTTCATCCGTTTCTATGTATTCGGGCACTTGAACTTCCAGACCGGTTGAAAGTAAGGCTGTTTTTGTTCGTTTCGTGGCACTAGAGCCTTTCATTGAAGGAGGCGTTTGGATGATTTGCAGTAAAACGCTGGTGGGTAATTCAATGCCTAAAGGCGTATCATCTTGTAGAAGCATAATAATCCCTTCAAGACCTTCTGACATATAAGCTATTTGCCCTTCGAGGTCTGTCGTATTGAGACTGTATTGATCGTAGCTTTCAAGATTCATAAAGGTATAGGATTCACTCTCCTGATACGAAAATTGAACTGGAATTCGGGTGCAATCGGCCTCTTTAAGAAAGTCGTCGCCCTTATAGGTCTCATCTAATTTTTGTTTGCTTTTCATGTGGGCGTAACGAATTTTGTAGAGAGTGCTGGCACCACGTGATGTTGGGTTTCTGACTTCTATATGTTTGACAGCATAGGGTTCACCATTAATTTCAATGGCTGTGCCTTGTTTTAATTCACTGGCTTTAGGCAAAATATACTCCTGTTTAATTTTAGGTTAAGGTCAGTGTTATTATGCAATATTGTGGATATTCTTTCAAAGAACGAGACGGAAAGAGTCTAAAAAGTATCGTTAACAGCGTTTGTACGTTAAGGACTTTTTTCAGTCTATCTGTTATCAGCAATTTAATGAGGCGGTGATGTTAAGTAAAAATACACAGAGCAGTCAGTGTTCAGTTTGCCAACAACTGTTTTCTTGTGGTTTTGATGATGCAAAAAAGGGGTGTTGGTGTAACCGCTTGCCTTTAGTAATGGCGGTTGATGGCTTAACCGGTTGCTTGTGTTCCGACTGTTTGGTTACAGCCGTGAGTAAGCGAATTAATAAACTTTTGGCCACTAAGTCACATCCCGAGTTGTTAGAAATTGCAAAGGACTATGCTACAGATACGTGGCTGGAAAAGATTGATTATACGATCGAGAACGGCAAGTACGTGATGAGTGCGTGGCATCACTTAAAGCGGGGGGGCTGTTGTAATAATGATTGCCGTCATTGTCCTTTTACGGCTTGAAGGGTGCTTTTTTATTGTTTAAGATCGTTTTTCATAGATCATTTTGTTTATAAAGTAATACTGTAGTGGGTATTGAAAATGTAACGGTAAAGCTTCTTTTAAGGGGCCTTATTTTTCTTGGACGGTAAGAGGGCAGAGTGGATAAGGGAGTGATTGATTTTAATCATTGACTGAATTTCTGAGACATAATCTTTGCCCCGTTCAGAGTACTTTTCAAGCCCTGTGGCAAGAATTTTAGCATTTAAGGGACGTTGTAAAAATCGTAAACGACTGCGGAGTGTACGTAGTTTAACGTAGGCTGGATTGGTGTTGATATTGTGCAGATAACTGCGGATGGAGGCATTAACATGTTTAAAAATGGCAACTTCATGTGTTTTTTTGGCATCTCGATTTAAAGGGATTATCCCACAGTGCTGAGTGAAGCACCATTGACCAAAAAGGTTATTGCCTTGTTGAGCAAATCGTGATTCTCCCCACATGGATTCATTAGCACTTTGGGACAAAATGAGTTCTATGGGTAGTATGTCAACGCGGCGCAGTAATTCCTGGTAATCGTTATCAACGGGGAGTTGGTATTGTTTTGCTAAAGTATTGAGCCATTGGTTATCATTTTTTTGGTTAATAGCATTGATTAGGCGGCTACGGTGGTTAAGAATTATATTGCTTTCTTGTGCTATCAATGGCGTTAAAAAACTAAAAAAGCGTTTTTTCTTTTCACGGATGGAAAGGCCTTGTGAGGACGTAAGTTCCTTGATCTGGCGAGTCTGGAACAGATTGCTTGGTTTGACTTCAGCACTGGAATGTATGGGTGTTTCAGTACATCCTGTCAGTAAGCCAACAAATAAAATAACTGTAGAAAGTTTAACTGTCATAAAGTGGCACTGCTAAATTGCTGATAAAAAGGCGCAATTATAGCGGTGTTGTCAGCAATTTACCAAATAAAGTAGGCCAATCAGTATAGGGAAGGTTGCCTGACAGTTAATTTAGTTGAGGGAGATACAGGCTCCTTGGGTGGCAGATTCAATAGCTGCAACGAGGATGTTACAGTTTGTTTTAGCATCTTCAAGTGATAATCGTGGGGGTTTATCATGAAGGATACAGTCACTAAAATGTTCGACTTCCAGTTGAAAATGGTTGGCAGTGGGTAATATTTCTTCGGGTTGGGGCCCATGGGTTTCGGTCCACCATGAAATAATCGGTGTTTCTGTGGGTTTTGCCCAGATATTGTGACATTTAAGTCCACCTTGGGTACCGATAATTTCATATTCAGCGCGGCGAGCGCGTTCAAAGCTAAAATCGAATTGAGCATATTTACCATCGCTAAAATCTATTATTCCGCTACTGCTTAAATCGGCGCCATTGTCTGCAAATTTAGCCATTGCCATAACAGCGGTAGGTTTTTGAATTCCGAAGGGAAGTCGAGCGGCATGAATAGCATAGCAACCGATATCCCATAGGGCGCCACCGCCGTGTTCAATAGGGTCTTTGAGGCGATAGCGGCGAGCGGGTTGCATCATAAATGAGAAACAAGCGCGAACCGATCTTATTTCACCCAGTTCCCCGCTGGCAATAATGTCGTGTACTCGGACATGTTGGGGATGAAACCGATACATAAATCCTTCGGTGACTTTAAGTTGTTTTCTTTCGGCGATGTTTTGAATGGCTTCAATATCAGCAACATTGAGAGCCATCGGTTTTTCACATAAAACATGTTTACCGGCTTCTAGGGCTTTAATTGTCCAGTGCGCATGTTCAAAATTAGCAAGGGGAATATAAACGGCTTGTATAGTGTCGTCAGCCAGTAAATCTTCAAAGTGATTAAAAATGCGAACACCTTTTTCTTCAGGGGCATAAAGCGACAAGGTCTCTTTAGCAGCACCTGGTCGGCGACTAGCAATAGCAACCAGTTCACTGTTGTGCGCCGAAATAATGGCGGGCATGAGTTGTTGATTAATACGTGCACCGCCTAGAATTCCCCAACGAACTTTACCTTGATTAGTCATGATTACCATGCTCTGAAGTAGTTTGACAGTTGCCACCAGTATACTGCGTCAAGTGGCTCTGGCAAGAGAATTTAAGTTATCTAATGTCGTGATGGGGTAAATAAAGGGGGTTACCACTGGAGCGGTTTTCCATGGCGAAAGAAGCCGCCACTGGGCCCCTCTTTTTTCAGTGTTGCAGCCCAGATAATACCGCTGATGCCTTCATCGATACTCAGGGTCGCTGAGGGACCGCCCATTTCGGTTCTCACCCAGCCAGGACAAACGGAATTGACTTTAATCCCTTGTTCATAAAGTTCGTGATGCAATAACTTGGTTGTCACATTGAGAGCCGTTTTGGATATTCGGTAGGCCGGTGAGCCGCTATCCATTTCGACGATAGCACCCATGCCTGAGCTGACATTGACAATAATTCCTTCCGGGCTTTGTTTAATGAGGGGTAGGAACTGTTGAGTTATTTTGAGTGCTCCTAGGGTGTTGGTGTTAAAGGCTTCAAGGATTGCTTGATCATTAATAGTGGAGATGTCAACAGTGCCACTGGTATAAATGCCGGCATTATTGATTAACGTGTCGATTTGTGG
>MPSY01000101.1 GCA_001901525.1 Methylococcales bacterium OPU3_GD_OMZ
TACCGGCCGCATCATAAATGGCATTCTCTACCGGGTTCACCGTCAGCACTTCACTTCCATTTGGCGTCCCGGATAGACCAATACCTAAAGTGTAGGTATTTCCGCTGGCCGATAGGCTGGTGGACGTTGCAGAAGAAAGAGTAGCCGTACCGCCGGTAATAGAAAGGGTAAAATCGGTTGAATCAATGGCGCCACTGCCGCCATTGGTATTAAATACCGCGACACTGAAAACCACCGCTATCGTGCTATTGTCAGCAGCAAGGGTAACAGAAGATATGTTTGGCGCAGTCTGATCAAATAAACTGGTCGTTTTATTGGTTTGCGCGGTGCTGGCCACATTACCGCCCGCATCATAAATGGCATTTTCTACCGGTGTAACGGTAACAACCTCACCTCCATCTGGCGTGCCCGATAGACCGATACCCAATGTATACACGTTACCGCTTATGGATATGCTGGTGGGCGTTGCAGAAGATAGGGTAGCTGCACCACCGGTGATAGAAAAGGCAAAATCAGCTGAATCCAAGGCGCCACTACCGCCATTGGTACTAAATACCCCTTCACTGAAGGTCACCACAATGGTTTTATTGTCAGATGCCGTGGTCACCGAAGAGACGGTAGGTACGATCTTGTCCTTCAAATTTGCCGTGTTATTGCTTTGGGTGGTACTGGCCGCATTTCCTTTTGCATCATAAATGGCATTCTCTGCCGGGGATACTTTGAGTAATTCACTGCCGCTCGGCGTGCCCGATATCGTAACGCCAAGTGTGTATACATTTCCATCGGCAGATATACTGCTGGGAGTAGTGCTGGAAAGAGTAGCTATACCGCCGGTTAAAGAAAAGACGAAATCTGTTTTTTCTAAGCTTCCGCTGCCGCTATTGGTTTTATATGACGCCTCATTTAAGGTCACTGCGATTGTGCTGTTATCAGCTGCTAAAGCAACAGAAGAGATTTTGGGCCCATCTCGATCGTTTAACGTGGCCGTATTGTTGCTTTGGGTAGTGCTGGCCGCATTATATCCGCCATCGAAAATGGCATTGGCCGCCGGTTTTACGGTAATTACCTCAGTCCCATCAGCCAATCCGGAAAGGCCGATCCCTAAAGTATAGGTATTGCTGCTGGCAGATATACTGGTGGGGGTCGCAGAAGAAAGGGTGGCCGAACCGCCAGCAATAGAAAAGACAAAATCTTCCTTTTCCAACGCGCCGCTGCCGTTATTGGTGCTGTACACCGCTTCATCGAATGTCACCGCAATTGTGCTGTTGTCCGCTGCCAGTTGCACATTTTTGATGGTGGGCGGTATTTCATCATTTGCTCTGATCAAATAGGTTTTGACGAAGCCATCATCACTGGTGCCCGCATAGGCCAAAGCGTATGTATCCATATCGATCTGGACAAGGGAATTATATCGTCCCTGGTTCGTATCATATTCGATAACATATACCTGGGTAAGGGTGGTGCCATCGGCTGAAATAGTAAAGGTTTTTAGGTAGCCATCGGTATCAGCACCGGTATATGCCAGGATATATGTATCTGAGCCGGAACTGACTTTAATCAGAGAATTAAATGTTCCGTTATCCGTGTCATGCTCCAGTTTTTTCACTTGGGTGACAGCGGAACCATCGGCTGGTATGGTGAAAGTTTTAATAAATCCATCATTGCCCGTGCCGGAATAGGCCAATGCGTATGTGTCGTCATCAACTTGAACAAAGGAGTTGTGCTTGCCATAAATTGAGTCATGCTTGTATTCAAACACCTCTGTGATAGAAGCACCACTCGATGGAATGGTAAAGGTTTTGATGTAGCCATTAGCGCCGTTGCCGGAATAGGCCAAAGCCACAGTATTTGAATCAACTTTGACCAAGGAATTATACTCGCCCAAATTCGCGTCGTGCTCTATCGATTTTACTTCAGTGATAGTGCTGCCATCGGCAGAAATGGTAAATGTTTTGATGTAGCCTTTATTATTATTATAAGAATATGCTAATACATATGTGTCTGAATCCAATTGGATCAGTGAGTGATACGTCATGTAATAACCCATGTTTTTGTCGGTTATTTGCGTGACGGTGCTGCCATCGGCAGAAATGGTAAAGGTTTTGATATGGCCAATATTATAAGAACTATTATAACTAGAATATGCCAGTGCGTATGTGGTTCCACTTACATGCACAAGGGAGTTGTACACTCCGTACCCTGTATCATACTCCAATGATTTTACTTCTGTGATCGTCGTGCCATCCGCTGGAATGGTAAAGGTTTGGATGAAGCCATCATTACCATAACCGGAATAAGCCAGGGCATAAGTGTCATCATCCACTTTGACAATGGAATTGTACGTTCCGGTGCTCGTGTCGTGCTCCTTATATGTCACTTCTCTAATTTTTTCTTCTTTAAAAGAAGCTGTATTATTGCTCTGGGTGGTACTGGCCAGGTTACCGGTCGCATCCCAAATGGCATTGGATGCCGGAACCACATTGATCACCTCATTCCCGTTGGGCAGGCCGGCATAAGTAATGCCTAGTGTGTAGACATTTCCGCTTATCGATATGCTGCTGGGAGTGGTGCTTGAAAGGGTTGCGATACCACCGGTTAATGAAAAGACAAAATCGCCTACCGCCAGGTTCCCGCTGCCTGAGTTGGTGGCGAATACGCTTTCAGAAAACGTGACAGCCAACGTGCTGTTATCAGACGCCAGGGAAACACCGGTGATCGTGGGAACAACCTTCTCATTTAAGTTAACGGTATTATTGCTCTGTGTTGTTGTGCCTACGTTGCCATTGGCATCATATATGGCATTGGTTACGGGAACAACTTTGAGCACCTCATTTCCATCGGGCGTGCCGGAAAGACTAAGTCCCAAGGTATAGGTGTTCCCAAGTGAGGCTGATATGCTGGTAGGCGTACCGGCTATAGTGGCCGTACCGCCGGTGATCGAAAGAACAAAATCACTGGCTTCTAAGCTGCCGGAGCCGCCGTTGGTGTTGTAAACGGCCTCATTAAAAGCCAGGGTAATGCTGATGTTATCATATGGTAGGGAGACATAGGATATTTGCGGTGCAACTTGATCATTGGATGCAATGTCAAAGGTTTTGATGTAGCCATAATGGTTCAATCCAGCATATGCTAAGGCATAGGTATCTTTATCAACCATGATGAGTGAGTTATGTCCTCCGTTATGCGTGTCATGTTCCAATGACCAGACTTTTTTAATGCTGTCCCCATCGGATGAAATAGTGAAGTTATCAATGAATCCGTCATAACTATACCCACCATATGCCATGGCATATTCTTCTGAGTTGATTTTGATTAAGGAATGATCATACCCGATATTGTTATCTGTAGTATTTTGCAATGATTTCACTTGCGTAATGCTGGATCCATCCAGTGGAATGGTAAAGGTTTTGAGGAAGCTGTAATAGTAGGATGAGCCGGTATTGGTAGAGGTGCCTGAATATGCCAACGCGTAGGTATTATAATCGACTTGGACGAGCGCATTATAATAACTGTGATAAGAATCATGCTCCAGTGATTGTACTTGTGTAATGGTGGAGCCATCCGCCGGGATGGTAAATGTTTTGATAAAACCATCAGAACTATAACCTTGATATGCCAACAGGTATGTGTCCGAATCCATTCGAATAAAAGAGTTATATTGCCCCTGGTTAGCATCGTGCTCCTTGGTTTGCACTACGGCGATATTGGAACCATCCGATGAAATAGTAAAAGTTTTAATATAGCCATCGTTGCCGGTCCCAGTGTATGCCAGGGCATAGGTATTTGAATCGACCTGAGTAAAGGAGTTGTAGATTGCTTGATCGGTATCATGCTCCCACTGCGCTATCAGTTCAATAGTGCTGCCATCGGCTGGAATGGTGAAGGTTTTGATGAATCCGTCGTTGCCGTTTCCACTATATGCCAGGGCATAGGTGTTATCATCCACTTTAACAAGGGAGTTGTGCGTTCCGTTGTCTTCGTCATGTTCCTCAACAGCTAATTGTGTAATGGTCCCATCGGCGGCTATGGTGAATGTTTTGATGTAGCCATCATCACCACTACCGGCATAGGCCACGGCATATTTATTTGGGGCGATTTGGACAAAAGAGTTATAAAAGCCCCTACTATTGTCATGCTCCAGTGATGCCCCTTCTCCTATTAGTGTTTTGGCAAAGGTGACCGTATTATTGCTCTGGGTGGTGCTGGCCACACTGCCGCCGGCGTCATAAATGGAGTTGGCGACAGGTTTGACGGTCATGACCTCATTTCCATCGGCCATACCTGAAAGAGTAAAACCTAAGGTGAACGTCGGGCCATTAGAGCCTGAAATACTGGTAGGCGTGGCACTTGAAAGGGTAGCGGTTCCGCCGCTTATGGACAGATCTAAATCGCTTACGGTAATTGCGCCGGTGCGATTATTGTTGGCAAATACAATCTCATTGAAAGTGACCGTGACATCTATGTTGTAGCTGCCAATTGAGGTTGCTGTAATCACCGGCAGCTGCTTATCATATAAGAAGGCTGTGTTATTGTTCTGGTTAGTACCCGCCGCATTTCCGCTCCCGTCATAAATAGCGTTCGCTGCTGGTCGCACGGTGACCCGTTCCCGCCCGTTGGGAGTTCCGGAAAGACCAATACCTAAGGTGTAGGTATTGCTGCTAATAGATATACTTGTTGGGGTGGCGCTGGATAGTGTTCCCGCTCCGCCTTCTAAAGAAAGGGTAAAGTCGTTCACATCCAGGCTGCCGCTGCCACTACCGGTGTTGAATACCGCCTCGCTAAATGTCACCGCAATGGTACTGTTATCGGCAGCCATTACTACAGAGGAAATGAGGGGCGCGTTCTCGGCTGCGGTTGCGGCAATGTTAAAAGTTCGGAAATACCCGTTATTATTTGTTCCTTTAAATGCCAGGCCGTAGGTGTCCGCATCGATCTGTACCAGGGAATTATCCCGGCCTTGGGTCTGATCATGCTCCAGGGAAATTACCTGGGTGATGCTGGAGCCATCGTCTGGGATGGTGAAGGTTTTGATAAAGCCATCATGATCTTTTCCGGAGTAGGCCAGCAGCATTGTATTGGGGTGTATTTTTAACAGGGATCCGTATATCATTTTTTCCGTGTCATGCTCTGAACTTGCAACCTGCGTGATGCTGGAACCATCGGCGGAAATAGTAAAGGTTTTAATAAAACCGTTATCACTAGGCCCGGAGTAGGCCAGGGCATAGGTATCATCATCTACCTGGGCCAAACTGTTGTGGAACCCCCTATCTGTATCATGCTCTAATGTTCCCGCCTGTGTGATACTGGATCCATCGGCCGGAATAGTGAAAGTGGTAATAATGCCGTCATTAGCCCCATCGGAATAAGCCAGGGCGAAGGTATTTGCATCCACCTTAACAAAGGAATTATAGTCAGCAGTAGAAGAGTAGTGTTGCAAAGACTTTACCTGGGTGATCGCCCCGCTGCTGATGGTAAAGGTTTTGATCCAGCCACCAGTTCCATTGCCAGAACCGCCATAATCAGTATAATGGCCATAATAGGCCAACGCATAGGTGTCATGGTCAACCTGGACCAGAGAATGATATTTTACGCCCGAGTAAGGATCATGGTTTAATTCAGCTATTTCTGTAATGGTAGAACCATCCTGGGGAATGCTAAAAAGCTTGATGATACTTCCCCAGGAATTCAACCCATCGGCTTTGGCACCATAGCCGTAGTAAGCCAGGGCATAGGTGTCTGAATCGATCTGGATCAGTGAATTATAGATTCCCCGGTTGCTATCATGCTCCAGAGATGCCACCTTCGTCACGGTACTTCCATCGGCGGATACAGTGAATGTTTGGATGTAGCCATCTTCACCATTACCAGCGTAGGCTAAAACGTAGGTGTCGGCATCAATTTGGACAATTGAATTGTAGGTTCCGTAATAGGCATCATACGCCACCGTATTAGCAATGGTGATCCGCCCATCATTTAGCGTGGCCGTATTGTTGCTTTGAGTTGTGCTCGCTTCATTACCAGCTACATCATAAATACCGTCATCCACCGGAGTAACTGTCAACGTTTCAGCCCCGTTAGCTACGCCGGAAAGACCAATGCCTAATGTATATGTATTGCCGCTGGCAGTCATACTGGTAGGTGTGGCACTGGACAGTGTTGCATTTCCGCCACTTAAGGCAAAGTTAAAATCACTAGTCTGCAAAGCACCGCTGCCCCCAT
>MPSY01000102.1 GCA_001901525.1 Methylococcales bacterium OPU3_GD_OMZ
GTACTGGGGAAGGTGGGTCGTGAAACGAGTGCGTAGTTATTTTATTTTAGGGTTACTTTTTGGTTCTGCTTTAGTAATGCCGGTTGCTTATGGCGTTACGTTGACAACTGTGATTGCCGGTGAACAGCGTCAGGCAGAGCATAAATTACGAGATAAGTACCGGCACCCATTACAAACATTAACTTTCTTTGATGTTAGAAAAAATATGACGGTCGTTGAGATTTGGCCGGGTTCAGGGTGGTATAGCGAGATATTGGCGCCTTTTCTTAAAGAACAAGGCGTTTTGTATTTGGCGCATTTCTCGCCTGATTCAAAAGTACCCTATTTTCAGAAAAGTGCACAGTTATTTAAAGCAAAAATAAAGGCTGATCCATTGACTTATGGTGCTGTTCACGTAACCGTTCTTGAGCCACCGGAAGCATTACAGATAGCGCCTAAGGGCACTGTTGACCGGGTTTTGACGTTTAGAAATATTCATAATTGGATGAAGTCGGGGCAGCTCCCAACCGTTTTGGCTGCGATTTTTGAAGTTTTAAAGCCCGGTGGTATTTTAGGCGTAGTGGAGCACCGAGAGACACCGGGGCATATTTTAGATTCACAGGCGGTAACCGGCTATGTGTCTGAAAATTATTTAACAACGATGGCTGAAGCGGCTGGATTTAAGTTTCTGGCGAGTGCAGATATAAATGCTAACCCTAAAGATCATCATAATCATCCCGCAGGGGTTTGGACGTTACCGCCACGGTTAAAGTTGCTTGAACAAGACCGAGAAAAATATTTATCAATCGGCGAAAGTGACCGGATGACGATAACTTTCATTAAGCCCTAGTGCGCTTATGTAAAGGGCTCCCTTGCGGAAAGTGAGAACGTAGGAAGTTCATTTGGTCGGCTAAGATATGGCGGCCTTGCAGAAAGATATATTCGGCATAAGTGGGGGTAAACGGGATTGCCAGTAATTCTAAACCTGAATGATCAAGGCTACGATCCGCTTTTACGTTATTGCAACGTTTGCAGGCGGTGACAACATTATTCCAATGGTCTTTGCCGTTTTGACTTAACGGCGTAATGTGGTCTCTTGATAATTCACTCCGGTGGTAACGGATACCACAATAAAGACAAAGGTAGTCGTCGCGTTTAAATAACGTATTATTGTTGAGCGTGGGAATAAACTTTTTAGAAAGATTGTTGCCGTTATAGTGCAGACATTGTGTAGCTAATATTGAGTTGATTTCAATACTGCTTTGAATGCCGGTGCGGCTATTGATGCCCCCATGGAGCGTGTAAAGAGGGGAGCCCAAGGTGTAGACGACATGATTTAAAGCATAAAGTTTTGCAGCCGTCTCGAAGCCAATCCATTCGAGTGGAATACCTGCAATATCAGTACGAAGAACTTGTTGCCGGAGTGCTAACATGTTGATGCCTTATGGGTTTGTTATTTAAAGGAGCATGCCTGTCATTTTTTTAAAAATAGTTGGGTGTACGGTAGTTATTAAATAAATTACATGGTTAAGTCAAGTCAAAATAGCAGGAATATTCTTCGGGTTGCCGTAATGGTGCCGTTATACCGGCTGTTCGATTATAAAGTGGCTGAAGACTTTGAGGTTGATGGGTTAATACCGGGTATTCGATTACGCGTTCCTTTTGGGAGTAGTAGCAAAATAGGCGTGTTATTAGAAGTTGGTTCGGACAGCGACTGGGCTTTAGATAAGTTAAAAGTGGTTCAGGAGGTTTTGGATACAAAGCCTTTGTTGTCGGCCGATGATTTAGACTTTTTGGCTTGGGTGAGTCGTTATTATCATTACCCGATGGGGGAGGTTGTTGGTTATGCTTTGCCGGTATTGTTACGGCAAGGCAGACAAGTAAAACTCAAACAAGATCAGTCGTTTAGGTTAACCGATTTAGGAACCGATGTGAATAGTATGGTCTTAGCGCGAGCGCCTCGTCAGCAAGGGTTGTTAAGGTTTATGAAGCAGGAAGGCCGGCCAATTGCTGAGTCCGCACTTAGAACCTGGCATGAGGATGGTAAAAAATTCATGACTGAATTAATGGCTAAAGGATATGTAGAGCTGTGCGATTCATCAGCCATGTTAGCGAAAAGACCTGAAGTTGGATTGAACGCAGATCACGTGGCTTTAACCACAGAACAGCAGCAAGCTGTTGATCGTGTTAACGAAAGTCTTGATGCTTACCGTGCTTTTTTATTGGACGGTATTACCGGTAGCGGTAAGACGGAAGTTTATATGCGTGTTATTGATGCGGTGATCAGTCAGGGCAAGCAAGTACTGGTGCTATTACCAGAAATTAGTTTAACCCCACAAATTGAGAGCCGTTTCAGGCAGCGATTTAGTATCGCTATTGCAGTCTCGCATTCAAGTCTGACAGATTCTCAGCGTTGTCAATCTTGGCTTAGTGTGCAACACGGTCATGCCGGTGTTTTATTGGGAACACGGTCTGCGTTATTTAATTCAATACCGCGGTTGGGTTTGATCATTGTTGATGAAGAGCATGATGTGTCCTTTAAACAACAAGAGCGGCTACGGTTTTCCGCTCGGGATATGGCGTTATTAAAAGCAAAGAAACGAAATATACCGATTATCTTGGGTTCCGCCACGCCTTCTTTAGAGAGTTTAAGTAATGTGCTGAATGGTCGGTACCAAAAACTTACCTTAACGCAGCGCATCGGTACAGCGGTATTGCCCACAGTAAGATTATTAGATATTCGTAATCAGCGATTGGTAGATGGGCTGTCCGAGCCCTTAATGGACGCGGTCAGAAAAACAGTTGCCCGAGGCGAACAAGTGATCCTGTTTTTAAACAGGCGAGGGTTTTCACCTGCCTTGATGTGTCATGGTTGCGGGTGGGTAGCTCGGTGTCCGCGCTGTGATGTTAATTTGGTTTTGCATGAAAAATTGGGGCTGTTACGGTGCCATCATTGTGATTATCAACATCGAAAAAGTCAGCGCTGTGAGGCTTGCAGGTGTGCTGAATTAGTGTCGTTGGGGATTGGAACGGAGCGTGTTGAAAGAGCGTTGGTTGAAGCATTTGGTCAAGATCAAGTCATTCGGATAGATAGAGACAGTGTTCGTCACCGCAATGATTTAGAGATCGCATTGGCGGGTATTCATTCTGGGCAAGCGAAGGTTATATTAGGCACCCAAATGCTCTCAAAAGGCCACCATTTTGAGAATGTTACGTTAGTGGGTATTATCGATATTGACAGTGGTTTGTTCAGTGTTGATTATCATGCGCCGGAAAGGTTGGCGCAGTTGATTGTTCAGGTTTCTGGTCGAGCCGGGCGGTCTCATAAAAAGGGGCTGGTACTTTTACAGACACGGCAACCGGATCATCTCTTGTTAAGGACCTTGATTGAAAAAGGATTTGCAGCATTTGCCAAAGAGAGCTTGTTAGAGAGGAAGGCAGCAAGGCTGCCACCCTTTAGTTTCCAGGCATTGTTTCGAGTCAGTGCAGTTTCAGAGTCACTGGCAATGGTGTTTTTGCAGCAAGTGCAATCATTTCTGGGGCCTCACGTAACGGAGGGCGCTTGCGTGTTAGGCCCGGTCCCGGCACCCATTGTCAGGCGCGCAGAGCGTTTTCATTATCAATTATTGCTGCAGGCAAACCAAAGAAAGCAGTTGCATCAAATGTTGGATCTTTTAGTTAAGGAAGTGGGCGCTATTAAAATGGTCAGAAAAGTTCGGTGGTCCATCGATGTGGACCCAGTGGACTTATATTAATGAGGGGGTGGATTTCAACTATTTACAAGTGATAGAGGTCTGTTGCTAGATAATCCGAGATAGTTATTGGATAATAGCTCATTATTTTTGAACTGATAGAAGTCGTTGATATGAAACAGAAGGTGGTGGCCTTATTGCAGCAGGCCGTAGAGGAACTGATTGAACAATCGGTTCTACAGTCAGACTGGATTCCAGAAATTAGTGTTGAGCGGACGCGGGATGCTCAGCACGGTGATTTTGCGAGCAACTTGGCAATGATGTTGGCAAAATCAGCTAAAACAGCGCCTAGACAATTGGCTGAGGCGATTATTGCGGCCTTGCCGGATGATGTGAGTGTTGAAAAGGTAGAGATAGCTGGGCCGGGTTTTATAAACTTCTTTGTTAATCCCGCTGCGCAACACCAGATTATTGCTGATATTTTACGGCTTGGGCCTTCTTTCGGTAAAAGTGAGGTCGGTGCTGGCAAGAAAGTACAGGTTGAATTTGTTTCTGCCAATCCCACAGGGCCTTTGCATGTAGGGCATGGTCGTGGTGCGGTTTATGGTTCTGTTGTGGCTGAGTTATTGCGTGCAGTAGGTTATGACGTTGCTAATGAATATTATGTTAATGATGCCGGTCGACAAATGGATATTTTGGCAACCAGTATTTGGCTGCGTTATTTAGAATGTTGTGGGCAAACGATTCAGTTTCCGAGTAATGGTTACCGTGGGGGATATGTTGAGGATATTGCACGTCAGTTTTTTGACCGGGTTAATCAGGACTTTTGTTTTGTAGCCGCTGAAGTTTTTGACGGCGTCCCAGTTGATGAGCCTCAAGGGGGCGACAAAGAACAGCATGTGGATGGGCTCATTAGCAAGGCGCGGGAGTTATTGGGTCAAGAGCGTTATACGCAAATATTTCAAGCAGGGTTGACCGCTATATTGGCTGATATCAGAGATGATTTGGCGGAATTTGGTGTTGATTATCAGCATTGGTTTTTTGAAAGTTTATTGGTTGATGATGGATCCATTGAGGCTGCATTAGAACGTTTAGATAAAGCGGGTCATCTTTATAAAAAAGAGGGTGCAACTTGGTTTGCATCCAGTTTACTAGGGGATGAAAAAGATCGTGTTGTGGTTAGGGAGAATGGTCAAAGCACTTATTTTGCATCAGATATCGCCTACCATATGAATAAATTGGATCGGGGGTTTGAGCGTATTATTAATGTTTGGGGATCTGATCATCACGGTTATGTTCCTCGGGTTAGAGCGGCGATGACAGCTTTAGGTGCTGATGCAGATAAATTAGAAGTATTGCTAGTGCAGTTTGCTGTTTTGTACCGAGGTGCAGAAAAAGTACCCATGTCAACGCGCTCAGGTGATTTTGTTACCTTGCGCCATTTGCGCGATGAAGTGGGTGTTGATGCGGCACGTTTTTTTTATGTTTTGCGTAAATCAGATCAGCATATGGATTTTGATCTGAAGTTGGCGACTAGTCAAACCAATGACAACCCCGTTTTTTATGTGCAATATGCGTATGCTCGGATTTGCAGTGTTTTACGGCAGTTGGAAGAAAAGGGTTTGTCACGGAACAGGCAGCAAGGGCTGGAAAGTCTTGAGTTGTTATCAACTGAACATGAGGTATCATTGATTGGGTTATTGACGCAGTACCCGGAAGTTCTTGAACGGTCGGCGTTGAAGTATGAGCCGCACCATTTGGTGCATTTTTTGCGTGAATTGGCCAACCATTTTCATACTTATTACAATGCTCAGCAGTTTTTAGTTGATGATGTGAAGTTACGTGACGCGCGTATTAATCTTATTGAGGCTATTCAGCAGTGTCTTAGCAATGGTTTGGGTTTGCTGGGTGTTAATAGTCCAGAGTCAATGTAATGGTAAAAGATTTTAAAAATAGAGCGCGACCTCAACGCAAAAGTAGTCACAAGGGTGTTTCTGTTTGGAGGGTGCTATGGGTTATTTTATTATTGCTTGGGTTTGGTTATTTTTTAAACAGCTTTCGTCATCAGGACACCGTTGCTTCTGAGCAGGTTGCTACTGAAGTTCTTGAGTCGGTACCGCAGCACCAAGTGATAGTATCAACACCAAAGGAAAGTGCGCCGGTTAAGAAAGAGCGGCTCCATGAACCGCGCTATGATTTTTTTACCTTACTCCCAGAAAAGGAGGTGGTTATTCCTGATTATGAGATCAAAACCCGTAAGCGTGAGGAACGGTCAGGAAAAGTCAGGAATGCCCGTTATATGATGCAGGTGGGTTCATTCAGGAATAATAAAGACGCAGACCGACTTAAAGCTAAGTTGGCATTAATAGGTATTGAATCAAAAATAGAATTAGCTAAGATCGGTGATGTTAACTGGTAC
>MPSY01000006.1 GCA_001901525.1 Methylococcales bacterium OPU3_GD_OMZ
GAGTTAGACCAGCAAGAGTTAATCATGGCGGTCTTATCTAAATATGCTAACCATGGCGTGACTATTTCTACACGTCTAAGAGGTGATCGGCTTAAGTGGTTGAAAATGGCGCAAACAAATGTTGAAAATGCGTTGTTAGGGCGGCTCAGTAATAAACAAAGCTTGTTTAATCGTTTTATGAGTCTTCAAGAAGAACTTGATTTAGAGGAAATTCCTAAGCGATTAGAGTGTTTTGATATTAGCCATACTCAAGGGGATCATACTGTTGCATCATGCGTGGTCTTTGATCGAGAGGGTCCGGTTAAGTCTGCTTACCGGCGCTTTAATATTGAAGGGATTACCAAAAGTGACGATTGTGCCGCTATTCATCAGGCTGTTTCAAGACGCTTTAAACGCTTAATTAAAGGTGAGCATGAAGCCCCTGATATTTTATTTATTGATGGTGGGCTAGGGCAGGTTAATGCTGCAGAGAAAGCATTGGATGAATTATTATTAAATAATGTTATGATACTGGGGGTTTCCAAGGGGGTAGATCGGAAAGCGGGTATGGAGAAAATTATAAGTGTGGGTGCAAATTTGCCCTTAGATATTAATCCGAATGCAAGTGCCTTGCTACTGATTCAGAATATTCGGGATGAAGCGCACCGTTTTGCTATTACCGGACATCGTTTACGGCGTGGTAAGGCAAAGAAAAAATCCATTCTGGAGTCTATTGATGGCCTTGGACCTAAGCGCAGACAATTGTTATTAAAACAGTTTGGGGGGTTGCAAGGTGTTTCTAAGGCGGGTGTGGATGCCTTATGTAGTATTGATGGTATCAGCAATCAATTAGCACAGCGAATTTACGACACATTTCATCAAGATCATGGTTGAATATAATATACCGACATTACTAACTTTTACGCGTATTGCGTTAACATTTCTTATCGTCATCATTTTTTACTTGCCTTGGGAATATTCCAATATAGCCTGTATGGTTATTTTCTCGATTGCAGGATTTACCGATTGGCTCGATGGCCACTTGGCTAGAAAAATGGGGCAGCATACCAATTTTGGTGCTTTCTTAGATCCGGTCGCTGATAAATTATTGGTTGTTTTAACCTTAGTTATTATTATTGAAACGGAATCGTCTATTTTTATGACGATACCGGCAGCCATTATTATTGGGCGAGAGTTGGTTATTTCTGCTTTGCGCGAATGGATGGCAAGCAGTGGTCAACGTGATGTGGTGGCTGTTTCTAATCTAGGTAAATGGAAAACAGGAACGCAAATGGTTGCTATTGGCTGTTTGCTTTTTAGCGACGATCTTTTATTCTTGCCGGTGAGTGCTTTAGGTTATGTATTACTCTATATTGCCGCAGTTATTACCGTTGTGTCGATGTATCAGTATCTGAGTGCCGTTTTTGGGGGTAATAAGGACAACTCAGAAAAGGTGGTCTCTTGATTGATAAGCAATAATTTGCAATTTATCAATGCTACGCTCAATGGGTAGCATTGATAAATAAAGCGTTTTTGTTAACTTATTTATTGTTTTGTTTGTAAATATTGGTCTATAGCGAGAGCTGCACCACGGCCTTCATTGATTGCCCAGACTACGAGAGATTGTCCTCGTCTACAATCGCCTGCTGCAAAAACACCTTCAACGTTCGTGCTAAACTGACCGTATTCGGCTTTTATGTTTGAGCGATTATCATAGTCAATATTGATCATATCGGTAGCTGTGGCTTCAGGCCCTAAAAATCCCATCGCTAAGGTGATCAAGTCTGCTTTCCATTCTTTTTCACTACCCGGAACTTCGCTCATAGTAAAGCGACCGTTTTCATCTTGAGTCCATTCAACATTAACTGTGCGAACACCGGCTAGATTACCTTCGCCGTCATCAATAAATTCTTTACTGAGTATGCAGTATTCGCGGGGGTCTTTATCATCACGTTTTGTGGCTTCTTCATGACCGTAATCAACACGGAATACCTTAGGCCATTGAGGCCAAGGATTATCATCAGCACGTGTTTGAGGGGGTTCGGGTAGAAGCTCAAAATTAACCAATGTTTTACAGCCATGGCGTAAAGACGTTCCAATACAATCGGTTCCAGTATCGCCACCCCCAATTACAATGACATTTTTATCTTTAGCACTGATAAATTGACCGTTTTCATGGTTGCTGTCCAATAGGCTTTTGGTATTGCGGGTTAAAAAGTCCATTGCTGAATGAATGCCCTTGAGTTCTCGTCCGGGGATCGGCAAGTCACGTGGCTTGGTTGCACCGGTTGCCCACAGAACGGCATCATTATTTTTAACAAGGTCATTGGGGTCAATAAAGTTCATTTCATGATTATTCTCGGTCATGATTTTGTTGATATGCCCGCTAGGAAAGTCTTCGGGTTTTCCAATATGGGCATTGGTAATAAAGGTTACCCCTTCAGCACGTAATTGGTCGATTCTTCTTTCGACTACTTTCTTTTCAAGCTTCATGTTGGGGATACCATACATGAGTAAGCCACCAATACGATCGGCACGTTCATAGACGGTAACGGTGTGACCAATACGGCGCAATTGTTGAGCGGCGGTAATTCCGGCAGGCCCAGAGCCAATAATAGCAACTGTGTACCCTGTTTCCGTTGACGGGGGAAGTGTTTGAACCCAGTCTTCGTCAAAACCCCGGTCAATAATGGAATTTTCAATATTTTTAATGGTGACCGGCGGTTCATTAATACCTAAAACACAGGACCCTTCGCAAGGTGCAGGGCAAACACGGCCGGTAAATTCAGGAAAATTATTGGTTCGGTGTAAGCGGTCAAGTGCATCTTTCCAACGGCCACGATAAACCAAGTCGTTCCATTCTGGTATGAGGTTGTCAACGGGACAGCCCGTTGTTGACTGGCAGAACGGGACGCCACAATCCATGCAACGTGCCCCCTGGGTCGTTAGATGTGACTCAGGTGGTGTGGTATAGATTTCTTGATAATCAGTAAGCCTTGCTTGCGGGTCACGATATGGAATCGTTTGGCGTTGAAATTCTTTGAACCCTGTCGGTTTACCCATTGCTTGTTTCTCCGTGTGCATGGCTACTTTGTTGTGCGCGTTCGGCTAGAACACGTTTATAGTCGGTAGGCATGACTTTAATAAATTGAGTTAAGGCTGATGACCAGTTGTCTAGGATTTGTTTGGCAATTGGGGATGCAGTGTTTTCAAAATGTAATGAAATTAGATTCTGTAATTCACTGACGTCTTCAGGTTGCTCAACGGTTTCAAGTTCAACCATACCTGGATTGTAATTTTTCCGGAATTCATTATTGTAATCCCAAACATAGGCAATCCCTCCACTCATGCCCGCCGCAAAGTTACGCCCGGTAGGCCCTAAGATAACGACTCTACCACCGGTCATGTATTCACAAGCATGGTCACCCACGCCTTCAACAACCGCTAGGGCCCCTGAGTTACGAACACAGAAACGTTCGGCAGCACGACCGCGTAGGAATGCAGATCCTGAGGTGGCGCCATAGAGAACGACATTACCGACAATAATATTTTCTTCAGAAGCAAAGGAACTGTTTTTAGGTGGGTATACAATAATTTGTCCACCTGATAGTCCTTTACCCACATAGTCGTTAGCATCACCTTCAATGGTCATGGTGATTCCACCCGCTAAAAATGCGCCAAAACTTTGACCCGCGGAGCCATTAAATTTAAGATTAATGGTGTCAGTCGGTAACATCTCGGCACCCCATTTTTTAACGAGGTTGTGGCTAAGAATAGTCCCTACGGTTCGGTCTGTATTAATAATAGGCATTTCATGATTAACCGGGGTGCCATTAGCCAGAGTCTCTTCACATATTGCCAATAATTGATTATCAATAACCGAGTCAAGACCGTGGTCTTGCGGAATAGTTTTGATGACTTTGACATCAGGGTGAGGTTTAGCCGCCATCGTTAATAAGGAGGTCAAATCAAGTCCATCAGCCTTCCAGTGCGCGATGGCTTCGTTAGTCTCAAGGACATCGGTGCGTCCAACCATTTCGTCGATTGATCGAAAACCTAGTTTTGCCATTAACACGCGTGCTTCTTCAGCAACCATAAATAAGTAGTTAACGACGTATTCAGGATCTCCTTTGAATTTCTTGCGAAGTTCTTTGTCTTGTGTCGCAATACCGACAGGACAGGTGTTTAGGTGACATTTGCGCATCATAATACAGCCCAGTGTAATGAGGGGGGCGGTACTAAAACCAAACTCCTCGGCACCTAATAAGGCGGCAATAACCACATCACGACCGGTTTTTAAGCCACCGTCAGTTTGTAAGGTAACGCGAGAGCGTAAATCATTCATAACCAGTGTTTGATGGGTTTCAGCAATGCCTAATTCCCATGGCAGACCGGCATGTTTGATGCTGGTAAGAGGGGATGCACCGGTGCCACCACCATCACCTGAAATAAGGATATGATCCGCATGGGCTTTAGCAACGCCGGATGCAATCGTTCCTACACCTACTTCCGAGACGAGTTTAACGCTTATTCTAGCCGACGGGTTTGAGTTTTTAAGATCAAAAATTAATTGAGCTAAATCTTCAATCGAGTAAATGTCATGATGCGGTGGTGGGCTGATTAAGCCAACACCGGGTGTTGAGTGGCGTAGCCTTGCAATATAGCTGTCAACTTTTCCGCCGGGCAATTCGCCGCCTTCACCGGGTTTAGCGCCTTGTGAAATTTTGATTTGTAGTTCATCCGCATTGGCAAGGTACCACGCAGTAACACCAAAGCGTCCAGAGGCGATTTGTTTAATGGCAGAACGTTTGCTGTCACCATTCGCCATCGGGGTAAAACGTTCACTGTCCTCCCCCCCTTCACCGGTATTGCTTTTACCGCCTAGGCGGTTCATGGCGATCGCTAATGATTCATGGGCCTCGGCTGAGATTGAACCAAAACTCATAGCACCGGTACAAAAACGCTTAACAATTTCTTGTGCTGATTCGACTTCGTCTAAAGGCACAGCGGTGATGTTTTCTTTAAAACCCAATAAGCCTTTAATGGTACAGCGCGTTTTAGAATCACGATTCATATGCTCGGCAAATTGCGCATAGGTTTCATGGTTGTTAGTTTGCGTAGCCAGTTGAATATTGCTGATGGCTTCAGGATCCCACATGTGTTTTTCACCGTTGGCACGCCAGTGAAATTCGCCTTGATTTGGGAGGCTATCTGAATTGTCGCTACTGTTTTCAGGGTAGCCAATGAGGTGTCTGCGACTTGTTTCTGAGGCGATGACATCGAAATCAACACCTTGGATACGGCTGGCCGTACCTTTAAAACAACGTTCAATAACAGCATCACGTAGACCAATAGCTTCGAAAATCTGACCGCCTTTGTAGCTTTGTAATGTTGATATGCCCATTTTAGCCATTACTTTAAGCATGCCTTTACCGACGGCTTTTTGGTAGGTCTTAACAATGGTGTTATCGTCTGCTAAATCATTGTCTAAGAGGCCATCGCGGCGTGCTTGCCATAATGATTCAAAAGCCAGATAAGGATTGATTGCATCGGCGCCAAATCCAATTAAGAGGCAATGATGATGAACTTCTCTAGCCTCACCGGTTTCAAGAACGAGTCCAATACGTGTTCTTTGCGCTAGACGTAGCAAATGTTGATGTACAGCGCCGGTTGCAAGTAGAGCGGGAAGTGCAATGCGATCAATACTGACATTTCGGTCCGATAGAATAACTAACTCTGCATTTTCTTCAATCGCTTGTTCTGTTTCAGCGCAAATGCGATCCAGTGCTTTTTCAAGGCCGGCATTCCCTTCAGTTTTGGGCCAAGTAATGTCAATAGTCTTGGTGTTCCAGCCGCGATGGTCAATGTCTTTGATCGCTGCCAATTCAGGATTGCTCAAAATGGGCTGTTCAATGAGTAACCGATGGCAATGTTCTGCGGTTGTATCAATCAGATTTTTTTCAGGCCCGATAAAGCATCGTAAAGACATTATCGTTTCTTCACGAATTGAGTCGATAGACGGGTTGGTCACCTGCGCGAATAATTGTTTAAAATAGTCATACAACATTCTTGGCTGGTCTGATAGGCATGCTAAAGCCGAATCATTACCCATGGATCCTAACGGGTCGCGTTTTTCTCTAACCATGGGGATCAGCATAAACTGCATCGTTTCACTGGTGAAGCCAAAGGCTTGCATTCTAGCTAATAGGGAGTCAGGTTCGAAAGCCTGATTTTTAGGGTTTATATTGAGGTCACTCAGTTGCAGACGGTGCTGATTAAGCCATTCACCATAGGGACGTTTTGCGGCAAAAGATGATTTTAGTTCTTCATCAGGAATTAATCGACCCTGTTCAAAATCAACTAAAAACATACGGCCTGGTTGCAACCGGCCTTTGTATTTAACATTTTCAGGTTCAACCTGTACGACACCGACTTCAGAGGCCATTATGACATGGTCGTCATGCGTCAGGTAGTAACGGCTAGGACGAAGACCATTACGATCAAGAACCGCGCCGATGTATTTACCATCGGTAAATACGATAGAGGCTGGACCATCCCAAGGCTCCATCACAGCAGAATTAAATTCGTAAAAAGCGCGCTTTTCTTCAGACATGGTCTCATGGTTCTGCCAGGCCTCAGGGACCATCATCATGACGGCTTCCTGGAGTGTTCGACCGCTCATTAACAAAAATTCAAGGACATTATCAAAGGTACCGGAGTCGGAGCAATCAGGCTCGACAACCGGCAGAATTTTTGCCAGCTCATCATCAAACAGATCACTGCTAAGCATGCCTTCTCGAGCACGCATCCAGTTTTGGTTGCCTCGTAGAGTGTTGATTTCACCATTATGGCTCATAAAGCGATTAGGTTGAGCCCGATCCCATGAAGGGAATGTGTTGGTGCTGAAGCGCGAGTGAACCATGGCCAAATGGGAGGTGAAGTCAGGGTCATTTAAGTCAGGAAAATATTTCATGACTTGTTCGGGCATTAATTGACCTTTGTAGATAATGACTTTAGTTGACAAACTGCACACGTAGAACATGGCGTGTTGTGCCAGTGTAGTGTCATTACGGATGAGCTTTGTGGCTTGCTTTCTGATTAAATAAAGTTGTCTTTCAAAACTGTCGCCGCTAAAACCGTCTGAGGCTGCGATAAAGAGTTGTTCAATGACGGGCTCTGTTGCCCGTGCGGAGGGGCCAATATCGGCGGCATCGGCGTCAACAGGGACCGGTCGCCATCCAATAAGTTGTTGGTTTTGTTGGCGAATAAAGTCTTCAACAACAGTTTTGCATTGTTTCCTTTCGGTGGAATCTTGCGGTAAGAAAACTAAACCCGCGGCATAGTGTCCGGGGGTTGGGAGTGTTACAGCTAAGTCTGTTAACGCAATTTTGGTGAAAAAATCATGGGGTAAGGCAGTCATGATGCCAGCGCCGTCGCCTGTATTAGCTTCACAACCGCACGCACCGCGATGAGTCATGGCTTCAAGAGCAATACCTGCATCTTGAATTATTTTATGTGAGCGATGACCTTTAACGTGGGCAATAAAGCCTACACCGCAGCTGTCTTTTTCATTTGCAGGGTCATATAAACCTTGTTTATGAGGTTTTTTATATGTTTTAACGGACATGTTTGAACCACCTAATTTAATTACCTAACAATGATTTCGAGCTAAAACCCGTTACATTATGTAGTGTGGGTTTCAGGAATACTGATCTGTACAGTTTTTGCTATACTGCAGTTCAGATGCAGGCAATACGACACTGGGCAATGAATAAAACCCTGTTAGTAGTGCCGATAATATTACGAAATTTAATGCTTTGGCATATTTTTATCATTTGATGTGATGAATGAGATAAAATTACATTCGTCACAAATTAGCCCTCTAATTATAAAAAAAAGAGAATAGTAAAGCAAGGCTAGTGTCGGCTGGGTTCTTTCTTTGTGAGTGCTGTATTTTTAGGTTTACCCTATTAAATTAACCTCTTGAGTAATTATTGGCGGTGGTTAAGGCGATACTGTGGGGCGAAAAGAAAAACATTCGATGTTAATTGATCATTTTTAAGAGTATTTATGGACAAACAATTTGATGTCATTGTTGTGGGTGGCGGCATGGTGGGTGCAACGGTCGGTTGTGCGTTAGGCGATACCTCGTTAAAGGTAGGTGTTATTGAACAATCAATGCCGGCGGCTTTTAAGTTGGATCAGCCGCATGATTTAAGAGTTTCAGCTTTAAGTAAAGCCTCGCAGGCTATTTTTGAATCATTAGGTGTTTGGCCTGGGATTGTTGAGCGGCGAGCTTGTCCTTATAAACGGATGCGCGTTTGGGAGTTAAATGAGGGCCCTGAGTTTAGAAGTCAAGATATTAATCAGCCTGAGTTAGGGTTTATTGTTGAGAATAGGGTCATTCAATTAGCGTTGCTGGAGCGGTTGCAGGGTTTCGCTAATGTTGAGTTGATATGCCCGGATAGGATTGCCAAGATTGATTATGGTTCGGGTTTAACGACCATTGAGATGGAAAGTGGGCGGCTTTTTAAAACAAGGCTGTTGGTTGCGGCAGATGGGGGTAATTCAATAGTCAGGCAAACCGTTGGTTTAGGCGTTAATAGTTGGGATTATGCGCAGCATGCTCTGGTTATTTATATTGAAACAGACTATGAACAGCAAGATATTACTTGGCAGCGTTTTGTTCCCAGTGGGCCGCAGGCTTTCCTACCATTAACCGGACGTTTTGGATCGGTTGTTTGGTATAACTCCCCGGATGAAGTTCGGCGTCTTAAGGCGTTGCCTAAACCCTTATTATTGGCTGAATTACTCGCAAATTTCCCTGACTGCTTAGGGCCTGTCGGTCAGATTTTAGGGGTTGCTAGCTTTCCACTTAAACGCCAGCATGCATTAAGTTATGTTAAGACGGGGGTAGCATTGGTGGGTGATGCTGCACATATGATTAATCCTCTTGCTGGGCAAGGTGTCAATATCGGATTGCTCGATGCGGCAACGCTGGCAGAGGTCTTGGTTGCCGGTCATCATAACGATCAGGATATTGCTTCGTTAAAGGTTTTGAAGCGTTATGAGGATTTGCGTCGTGGTGAGAATCTGAAAATGATGAATGTGATGGAAGTATTTTATCGGGTTTTCAGTAATCAAATAGCACCGCTGCGGTTGTTGCGTAATGTTGGTTTGGGGTTTGCTGACCGCTTTACCCCTGCGCGGCATAAAGTGATGCGTCATGCCATGGGCTTGCAGGGTCGGCTACCTAAATTAGCAAAAGGGGAATCCATTGTAGAGCGGTAAGTGGCTTGGGTTTTTAGTGGTGGTTGTGGTTTTTTTTCGAGCAAGCGTGGCTCTATTTACGCTTAACTTTCTGAATGGTCTTTTCAGGATATAGCAATGAGATTTCAGTTAAAAAATAGTGATGGGATGGCAAGGCGGGGCGAGTTGCAGTTTGATCGCGGCAGTATTCAGACGCCAGCATTTATGCCTGTGGGGACTTATGGCACAGTGAAGTCACTGACACCGCATGAGTTAACAGAATTGGGTGCTGAAATTGTTTTAGGAAATACCTTTCATTTAATGTTGAGACCGGGATTGGAGGTGATGGCCAAGCACGGTGATTTGCATGATTTTATGGCCTGGGAAGGACCTATTTTGACTGATTCAGGTGGGTTTCAGGTTTTTAGTTTAGGTGAGTTGCGCAAAATATCAGAGCAGGGTGTTACCTTTAGCTCGCCGGTTAATGGCGATCAGATTTTTATGGGGCCTGAAGAATCAATGGCTGTTCAAAAGGCGCTGGGATCAGACATCGTGATGATTTTTGATGAATGTACACCCTATCCGGTGACTAAAGAAGTGGCCGCTGAATCTATGCGATTGTCATTGCGTTGGGCGCAGCGGAGTAAAGTAGCGCACGGTGATAGTTTGTCGGCTTTATTTGGTATTGTTCAAGGCGGTATGTTTAGTGACTTACGGGAAGAGTCGTTAACGGGTTTAATTGACATGGGTTTTGATGGTTATGCGATTGGTGGGCTTTCAGTGGGGGAACCTAAACCTGAAATGATGCGGATGTTAGATGCGATTGCAGATCGTATGCCGAAGGATAAGCCGCGTTATTTGATGGGTGTGGGTACGCCTGAGGATTTAGTTGAGGGTGTTCGGCGTGGGATTGATATGTTTGATTGTGTGATGCCAACACGTAATGCTCGAAACGGTCATTTATTTACCAGTAAAGGGGTGGTGCGCATTCGTAATAGTCGTTATCAGTTTGATAATGGTCCTGTAGATAATGGGTGCCAGTGCTACACCTGTCGTCATTTTTCAGTGTCTTATCTCAGGCATTTGGATAAATGCGGTGAAATGCTTGGGTCAAGGTTGAATACGATTCATAATTTGTATTATTACCTCAGTCTAATGGCGCAATTGCGGGAAGCAATAGCAGCAGAAGATTTAGAGCGATTTGTAATAAATTTTTATCAACAACAGGGTAAAGTGGCTCCTGATGTGGCATAATAGATCGTTTTTTTCAATCAATCTAATTTTTTAAAGAGTGGGTATAGACAATGAGTTTTTTTATTTCTGACGCATTAGCTGTTGGTGAAACAGTTGCAGCGGGAGCGGCTGCAGTAGAAGGTCCAGGATGGCAGGGTTTGGCTTTTCCTTTAGGGATTTTGTTTTTTTTCTATATTTTATTTATTCGACCACAACAAAAGAAAGGCAAAGAGCAGAAGAAAATGATCGTTGCCTTAACGAAAGGGGCTGAAGTGGTTACTAACGGTGGAATGTTGGGCCGAGTGGTGAGTCTGGATGATAATTTTGTGCAGTTAGATGTTGGTAACAACATGATTGTGCAAATACAAAGGCAAGCCGTTCAAAATTTGATGCCTAAAGGTACCTTTAAAGTTCAAAGTAAGCGATTAAATAATTCATAAGTCGTCTCTTCGGAACATTTTCCCTTATGACGGGCATGTTAATGCTCAGCGTAAGGGTCTCGTTTTTTTATGAATTAAATTTGTTTTTGGAATTACTATGCAGAACAGTTTCCCTCTTTGGAAAAATTTATTTATTGTCCTAGTTTTGGGCTTGGGTTTACTTTATGCGTTGCCAAATATCTATGGTGACGATCCTTCAGTTCAGATTTCTTCAACGCGAAGCACTCAACTCAATGAAGATCAGCGCGATTTAATAGAAAAAACATTAAGTGCGCAAGGTATTACGGCAAAGGCGATCGAATTTAGTGGTGATCGGATATTGGTTCGTCTGGAAAACCTTGATGATCAGATAAAGGCAGCAGATTATTTAAAGGTTGCTTTAGGGCGAGGGTTTACGACCGCTTTGAATTTGGCTCCGGCGACACCGGCATGGTTACGTGCTATTGCTGCAGAACCTATGTATTTGGGCTTGGATTTACGTGGCGGGGTTCATTTCTTGCTTGAGGTCGATATGGATGCGGCAGTCAAACAAGCAGAGGAACGTTATGTCGGTGATATTCGAGGGGCATTACGGGCTGAGAAAATTCGCTATGCTTCGATTGCTAAGGTTAATGACTTTGTTCAAGTTAAATTAAAATCAGAAGTCGATGCGGCTAATGCAAAAGCGGTATTAGGTACTGAGTTTAGAAATCTTAAATTGAGTGATGGTAAAGAGTTATTTGTTATTGAAGCACGCATTTCCATAGACGAGAAAACACAAATAAAGAAATTTGCATTGGCTCAGAATATGACAACGCTGCGAAACCGGGTCAATGAACTGGGTGTTGCAGAACCTATTATTCAACAGCAGGGAGACGCACGGATTGTTGTGCAGTTGCCGGGCGTGCAAGATACGACGCGTGCTAAAGAGATTCTTGGTGCAACTGCATCGTTGGAATTTAGAATGGTTGATGTTAAACACGATGTTCAACTTGCAGCCAAAGGAAAGCAGACGATTGGTTCACGGTTATATCATGAACGTAATGGTCAGCCGATTCTTTTAAAACGTCAGATTATTGTTACCGGCGATCAAATCGTTGATGCTTCTTCAGGGCTTGACCAAAATAATTCCGCAGCGGTTTATATTACCTTAGATGGGATTGGAGCCAAGAAAATGGGGCGTACAACCCGTGATAATATTGGGAAACCCATGGCGGTTGTGTTTATTGAAAATAAGGTTGAAACACGTATAGCTAACGGTAAGAAGGTGCGCCATAAAGAAAAACTTGAAGAAGTGATTAATGTCGCAACTATTCAAGGGGTATTTAGTAAAAGGTTTCAAATTACCGGTTTAGACAGTACTACAGAAGCCCGTAATTTAGCTTTATTATTACGAGCAGGTGCGCTAGCTGCTCCGATTGAGATTGTTGAAGAGCGAACAGTTGGTCCGAGTTTAGGACAGGATAATATTGACCAAGGCACACTGTCGGTTATGGTTGGTTTTGCATTAGTGCTTGTCTTTATGGCGTTTTATTACAAAGTGTTTGGCTTGGTTGCCAATGTGGCATTAGCCTTTAATTTGATAATTATTGTTGCATTGCTGTCAATGATTCAGGCAACCCTGACATTACCGGGGATTGCGGGTATTGTTTTAACCGTGGGTATGGCGGTAGATGCAAATGTCCTTATTTTTGAGCGGATTCGTGAAGAATTACGCAATGGTAATTCTCCGCAAGCCAGTATTTATGCAGGCTATGAAAAAGCATTTGGTACTATTTTTGATGCCAATATTACAACACTGCTCGTTGCATTGGTCTTATTTGGCTTTGGTACTGGGCCAATTAAGGGTTTTGCAGTCACATTATCGCTTGGAATTATGACCTCTATGTTTACAGCAATTATGGGAACACGGATGATGATTAATTTAATATACGGCAAGCAGCGAGTAGAGCGCTTGTCACTGTAGTTATTTTGAACGTTAAGTAACTTTAATTAAGGCTAGGAAAATATTTCATATGGTCATGTTAAAACAAAATTTTGATTTTATAAGTAAACGAAAAATCGCTTTAGTCGGTTCGGGTTTGTTGCTACTTATTTCGATGGTGTCATTGGTTGTCAATGGCCTGAAGTTAGGAATTGACTTTACGGGGGGGACATTAATTGAGGTTGGCTATAGTGAAATAGTTGAGCTTGATAGTATTCGTTCTGCCTTAGAAGCTCATGAATTCGGTGATGCGACGGTGCAGCATTTCGGAACGGCCAAAGATGTGTTAATCCGAATTAAACCGCGTGAAGGTGTTAATCATTCGCAAGCCAGTGTTCAAGTTTTGAATGCGATCAATAGTTCTTCGGAACAAATAGCTGATTTGAGACGGGTCGAGTTTGTTGGACCTCAAGTCGGGGATGAGTTGGCGGAAGACGGTGGTCTGGCGTTATTGTATTCAATCTTTGGTATTTTGATTTATGTCGCGTGGCGATTTGAATATAAATTTGCTTTGGGGTCAGTGGCGGCATTGATTCATGATGTTGTTATTACACTAGGCTTTTTTTCTGTTCTTGGGTTAGAGTTTGATTTAACGGTATTAGCCGCTATTTTGGCCGTTATCGGGTATTCATTAAACGACACTATTGTTGTTTATGATCGGATACGGGAGAACTTTAGAAATCTTAGGAAAGGAACACCGCAGGTTATTTTAAATAATTCATTAAATCAGACATTGAGCCGGACGTTGATGACATCACTCACAACTATGCTGGTACTAATTGCCTTAGCCTTTTTAGGCGGTGAGATTATTCATAATTTTGCTATCGCATTATTAGTGGGTGTTTTGACGGGAACTTATTCGTCTATATTTATTGCAAGCCCCGTTGTGTTGGCGCTGGGTGTTCGTAAAGAGGATTTGATGTTACCCGAGAAAGAAGGGGAGGATATTAATAATCATCCGTAGGGACATTGTTAAAAATTAAATTTTTTTATTTTGGAGAGATAAATGGCAGTTGAACGTACGTTTTCTATTGTAAAGCCTGATGCAGTCGCTAAAAATGTAATCGGTGATATTTACAGTCGTTTTGAAAAAAATGGCTTGCGCATTGTTGCATCAAAGATGTTGCATTTGACTCAAGAACAAGCTGAAGGATTTTATGCAGTACATAGCGAGCGTCCTTTTTTTAATGATCTGGTTTCTTTCATGATTTCAGGACCCGTGGTGGTTCAGGTTCTGGAAGGTGAAAATGCAGTTTTAAAAAATAGAGAATTAATGGGTGCAACCAATCCAGCGGAAGCTGATGCCGGTACTATTCGTGCTGATTTTGCAGAGAGTATCGATGAAAATGCTGTCCATGGTTCAGATGCGTTAGAAACAGCAGCAGAAGAAATTGCGTTCTTTTTTAATGACGATGAACTCTGTAACAGAACCCGTTAAGCGCAATTTTGACAACCTGCTTGATTTTGACAAGAAGGGGTTAGAAGCGTATTTCTCGAAAATAGGTGAAAAACCCTTTCGTGCAAAACAATTGCTTAAATGGCTTTATCAGGCGGGGGTGACTGATTTTGATGAAATGACCGATTTAAGTAAGTCACTTAGAACTTACTTAAAAGAGCATTGCATGATCAACTTTCCTGAGATAGTTTTTGAGAAGGTGGCGACAGATGGCACGGTTAAATGGGTCTTAAAAATGGCTTGTGGGAACCGTGTTGAAACGGTTTTTATTCCTGAGGAAAAACGCGGGACCTTGTGTGTGTCATCACAAGTGGGGTGTGCGTTAGCCTGTTCTTTTTGTTCAACAGCCCAACAAGGGTTTAATCGAAATTTAACGACTGCTGAAATTATTGGTCAATTATGGGTTGCGAATCATCGACTGGGTGATGAGTCTAGAATAACCAATGTGGTCATGATGGGCATGGGTGAACCCTTGCTTAATTTTGATAATACTGTCAAAGCAGTCAATTTAATGTTGGATGATTGCGCTTATGGGTTATCAAAACGGCGGGTTACCGTGAGTACTTCAGGTGTGGTTCCAGCTATGTATCGTTTATCAGCAGCTTGCGATGTCAGTGTGGCGGTATCGTTACATGCTCCTAATGATGTCTTACGGAATGAGTTGGTTCCGATTAATCAGAAGTATCCCTTAGCGCAACTCATGGAGGCCTGTCAGGATGTAGTTAAACATTCACCGCGAGGTTTTATAACTTTCGAGTATGTGATGCTTGATGGCGTGAATGATACATTTTCAGATGCACGCGCGTTAGTTAAATTATTAAAAAACGTGCCTTGTAAAATGAATCTAATTCCATTTAACCCGTTCCCAAATTCGGGTTACGAATGTTCAAAAGCAAGTGCTATTGAGGCCTTTAGAAGAATTTTACATAAAGCCGGAATAATCACAACCGTCAGAAAAACACGGGGTGAGGATATTGATGCTGCGTGTGGCCAGTTAGTCGGAAAGGTGGCCGATAAAAGTCGGCGGCAAGTTAAATTAGCGAAAAATCGTGTCAATGTCGAACTGCTCTCGGGTTGACTTTTTAGTTCAAGAGTGATCATTACTGAAAATTATGGCTAAATTAAATAACGATTTTTTTAATTTAAAGGGATGGTTTATTTTAGCGCTAGTATTTTTTCTGACCGCCTGCGCTGCAACCGATGCTAGAAATAAAGAAAAACGCAAGACAGATGCACAACTCTATATTGATTTGGGTCTTCGTTATATGGAAATGGGTGATTACCGCGTTGCGTTAACGAAGTTGAACAAGGCCCATGCCGTTGATGATGAAAATTTCGCAAGTCACAACGCACTGGCTATTTTTTATGAAACGACGGGTAAGAAGGAATTAGCCGTGCCCTATTATAAACGTGCGTTGAGTCTCGCTCCTGACAACCCAAGTGTATTAAATAATTACGGACGTTTTTTGTGTCAGCACGGGGACGTTGATAATGGCTTTGAGATGCTCATCAAAGCTGCTGAATTGCCTTTTAATAACCGCTCGTGGTTGTCTTATAGTAATGCTGGGCGCTGTCAACTCATTAAAGGGAATCAACAACTTGCTGAAAAAAACTTTTTACAAGCAATTACGCGAAATAATAGTTTTGCGCCGGCTTTATTTGAATTAGCGACACTTAATTATGTGCGCCAAGAGTTTCTTTCAGCACGTAACTATATTGAGCAATTTTTCACAGTTAATTTTGAAACAGCGGCTTCAGTTTTGTTGGCATATAAGATCGAAAACCAGTTGGGTCGATTAACGGCCGCGGAACATTATCGCAAGATTTTAAAGAAAAATTTTCCAGCGTCGAAAGAAGCCCAATCGTTGGTGAAATAAATAATAACATTCAACGGAAGAGTTGTATTTGAACAATACTACTTTTAATGTATTGAAAATAAATTAGATAGGTTTATGGCAAAGAATATTCAAGCAGTAAGAGGGATGCATGATGTACTCCCTGAGCAAACGCAAAGCTGGCAACGTGTTGAGAAGGTGTTTCAACAGGTTTTAGCCAGTTATGGTTATCAGGAAATCCGTTTGCCTATTGTGGAGAAAACTGAACTGTTTAATCGGTCAATTGGTGAAGTTACGGATATTGTTGAAAAAGAAATGTATACCTTCAATGATCGTAACGGTGATTCATTGACATTAAGACCTGAAGGGACAGCGGGGTGTCTTCGAGCCGGTATTGAGCATGGCTTGCTCCATAACCAAATTCAGCGGCTATGGTATTACGGACCTATGTTTCGTCATGAACGGCCACAAAAAGGTCGTTATCGACAATTTTATCAGTTAGGGGTAGAAACATACGGTATGGCGGGTCCTGATATTGATGCTGAGATAATTGTTCTTGGGCATCGATTATGGACTCAGTTAGGAATAAGAGATAAATTAGAGTTGCAATTGAATACTTTGGGTTCAAAGGAAGAGCGGCAACATTACAGGGAAAAACTGGTTGTCTATTTTTCAAAACATATTGCTTCATTGGATGACGACAGTCGGCGCCGATTACAGACCAATCCGCTGAGGATTCTTGACAGTAAAAATCCTGAAGTACAGGCTCTGGTCGAACAGGCGCCGGCCTTAATGGAATCTCTGGGGGATGAGAGCCTGCAACATTTTAAAGGGCTCACCCAGCTATTGGATGAGATGGGTATTGACTATAAAATTAATTGTCGGTTGGTCCGTGGGCTTGATTATTATGGGCATACTGTTTTTGAGTGGGTAACAAATGATTTAGGCGCACAGGGAACTGTTTGTGCTGGCGGGCGCTATGATAGTTTGGTTGAACAATTAGGCGCTCGTAGTTCTTCTGCAATTGGCTTTGCTATGGGTATGGAGCGATTAATGGCCTTAGTTGAGATGCTTGATGAGGAATCTAGCCCGAAGCGTCGTTCAATTGATGTTTTTATGATCTGTGTAGGTGATAAGTCGCGAGCCGTTGGGATGGTTCTAGCGGAAACATTGAGAGATCAATTGCCAACACTGAAATTACAGGTCCATTGCGGGGGCGGTAGTTTTAAAAGTCAGTTTAAGAAAGCGGATAAAAGTGGTGCTGAAGTCGCTTTAATTATAGGTGATGACGAAGTCGCAAATAGTGAGGTTGGTGTGAAATCACTTCGAATACAACAGGATCAAAATAATATGGCCCCAAAAGAGGTCGGTATGTACCTAGAAAAGGCATTGGATATTGCGCGTCGTGACGGGCGATCTTTTTGAATGTCTATTATTTGAATAACAGTTTTTTAAAATTAAGGTAAAGCAGACGTGGAAATTTACGAAACAGAAGAAGAGCAGGTAGAAGCATTAAAACGATGGTGGAAAGCCAATGGAGCCTCAGTTATTTCTGGGATTGTACTTGCAGTTGTCATCATTCTTTCTTGGAAATATTGGGAGAATTATCAGGCTGATTTGACCATTGAGGCATCAAATTTATATGGGGAGTTATTATCCGCGCAGAAAGAGGGTAAGACGGAATCGGCGCTTAAAATAGCGGATCGTTTGGTCCAGCAGTATGAAACCACGCCTTACGCTGAGTTTTCAGTTTTATTTCAAGCCAAAATAAAAGTTGATAACAATGACTATGATGCGGCAAAAGTTTTTTTGAAAAAACTGGTTGCATCAGCGGCCGGTGAAATTAACCATATTGCCCGCATTCGCTTGATACGTTTGTTTCTGGCGACAGAAGACTATGATACGGGGCTGCAATTAATTGCAGAAGTTAATCCAACACAAGCGGAAAGTTTTGAAGGTATTTACCAAGAGTTAACCGGTGATTTATATGTTGCATTAGACCGGCGCGGGGAGGCTCGAACAGCTTACCAAAATGCCGTCAGAAAAGGACGAAATACGCCATTGATGCAGCTTAAAATTAATGACTTAACTATCTCTGAAATTATTGAAATCAAAGAATGAGATTAGTTTTATTATTTTTGGTTGTTATTAACTTTTTGGGTTGTTCTGCTGTTCAGACAGCCAGGGACAGTGCGCATCGATTTGCATATGGATTAATGGGCGGTAAAGATAATGCTACACCGCCTAAAAAATTAACGGACTATGAAGCCGCTGTAGAGATTGATGTGTTATGGGAGAGGCAGGTTGGGGAAGGTTATGAGGGCCAAGGTTTAAGACTCGCTCCAGTTGTTTCTGATGAGTTTATTTTTAGCGCAGGAAGTCAAGGGACTGTTGAGGCTATTAGCTTAAAATCAGGGGCTGTGATATGGGCGAGAGAAACAGGGTTTCCAATTTCAGCCGGAATCGGGCAGGGACGCAGGCATTTGTTTTTGGGAACCAGTAGTGCTCAGGTCATTGCGTTAAATAGTCGCAATGGGGTCACGGCTTGGGTTGCTCAGGTTACCAGTGAAGTTCTAGCAAGCCCGGTTGTGCATAATGGCATTGTTATCGTTCGAACCATTGATGGTAAAGTTATTGCATTGGATGAATTGTCAGGAAAACAGCGATGGATTTTTGAACGTTCTGTCCCCGCTTTATCTATTCGAGGCAATGGAACTCCTGTTATTGATTCGGACCGAGTATTCATTGGGTTTGCAGATGGACGAATGGTTGCTTTACAACTTCAAAGTGGTAAGAATTTATGGGAAGCAAGTCTTGCCGTTCCGAGTGGGCGAACACAGATTGAGCGCTTAGTTGATTTGGATACAGATCCTATCATTATTGATGATGTCATTTACATAGCAAGCTACCAGGGCGGGATGAGTGCGGTATTGGCTATGGATGGCGATATTATTTGGGGAAATGAAAATGTCTCTTCTTATTCAGGTATTTCCCATGACTGGCGTTATTTGTATTTGTCTGATTCTGAAAGTAATATTTGGCAATTGGATCAACGCAGTGGTGGTTCCTTATGGAAACAGACTGATTTACATATGCGTAGGTTAACAGCGCCAGCCGTCTATCAGGATTATGTGGTGGTTGGGGATTATGATGGTTATGTGCACTGGCTTTCCAGTGATGATGGACATCAACTTGGGCGGATACAAGCGACCGGTAAGGCAATTCTAGCAACGCCTGTTATTCAAGATGATATTGTCTATATTTATGGCAGCGGTGGCTCTGTTGTTGCTCTAAAAGCCTTTCCTTTAAGGGTGAATTAAGGTGTTACCAGTTATAGCATTAGTAGGACGACCCAATGTGGGAAAATCCACGTTGTTTAATTATTTAACGCGTTCGCGTGATGCCTTGGTTGCTGATTATCCTGGCTTAACAAGGGATCGCCAATATGGGCATATTAAGCGCGGGGAAAGAGATTGCCTTGTTGTTGACACGGGCGGTATTGCCGATGACCTTGACGGTATCGATGCTTTTTCTATCAAGCAAGTTCAAATTGCTATTCAAGAGTCGGATGTTGTTATTTTTATGGTCGATGCGCGTGATGGTTTGAATTCATCCGATCAAACGATAGCAGGCCAATTGAGAAAGTTATCAAAACCGGTTTTATTAGTCAGTAATAAGATTGATGGGCTTAATCAAGAAGAAGCTGGGCTTGAGTTTTATGCTTTAGGATTAGGGGATCCGATAAAAATTGCTGCAACGCATGGTCGAGGTGTCGGTGCTTTATTGCAGCAAATTAATAGTTTGATTCCTGATCAGAGTGTAGAACCTGAAGAGGATCAGGAAAAGCGTATTGGTGTTGCCGTGGTGGGTCGTCCTAACGTGGGTAAGTCAACCTTGATTAATCGATTGTTAGGTGAAGAGCGGGTAGTTGTCTTTGATCAACCCGGTACAACCCGAGACAGTGTTTTTATTGAATTTGAACGTCGTGGTAAAGCTTTTACCTTAATTGATACCGCAGGAATGCGGCGTCGTTCAAAGGTCTCTGAGACCATTGAAAAATTCAGTATTATTAAAACCTTGCAAGCTATTGATAGTGCCAATGTGGTTATTTATCTGGTCGATGCCAGTGAAGGGATTACTGATCAGGATGCCAGCTTATTGGGCTTGGTTTTAGAAGCAGGCAGAGGCCTGATCATTGGCCTTAATAAGTGGGATGGTTTAACGATTGAGCATAAAGAAAAAGTCAAAAAACAAATAGAGCTTAAACTGCCATTTCTTGATTTTGCTCAGAAACACACTATTTCTGCTTTATACGGTAGTGGTGTGGGTAAGTTGTTTGATATGACTGAAAAAGTTTATCAGGCCGCTATGATGGATATGTCGACACCTAGCTTGACTCAGGTGTTGAAATATGCGATTGAAGCGCACCAGCCACCCTTAGTTCGGGGCAAGCGAATTAAACTGAAATATGCGCATCAAGGTGGACAGAACCCACCCATTGTGGTGATTCATGGTAATCAAACGGATTCAGTACCGACAGCTTACAAGCGCTATTTAATGAATTTTTTTCGGGATCGCTTAAAACTGGCGGGAACACCCATTCGGATTGAGTTTAAATCGGGTGATAACCCATTTAAAAATAGGAAACAACCACTGACCGATCGGCAATTAAAACGAGACGAGCGTCAGCTTAAGAAAACCAGAAAAATAAAGACTCATAAGCGCAGTCGAACTAAAGGTAAATAGTGACTAGTGCTAGTCTAAGAGGAAAACAATGACAGAAATTACATTGCAGGGCAAGGTTATGCAGACAGGCGGTGAATTACCCGTCGTGGGTGCTTCGGCACCTGATTTTTCGTTAGTAAATCATAAGTTACAGACAGTCAACTTATCTACTTTCGAGGGGAAGGTAAAGTTGTTAAATGTGGTGCCCAGTTTAGATACCCCGGTTTGTGCAGCCTCGGCAAGACGGTTTAATGAAAAAGCAGCCGGTTTAAAAAATACTGTTATTTTAAATATTTCAGCCGATTTACCTTTTGCACAAGATCGTTTTTGTAAACAAGAAGGGCTTAAAAATATTATTCCACTGTCAGGTTTTCGTTCCTCATTTGCAGTCGATTACGGACTGGAAATGACAACCGGTATCCTGTTGGGGTTAATGGCAAGAGCGGTTCTTATTATTGATGAACAAAACAAGGTTCGCTATACCCAATTAGTGTCTGAAATTACCGCAGAGCCTGATTACAAAGAAGTGCTAGAGACGTTGCGACAAATTTAAACGGGTAGTTTTAGTTATCACCTGATAAAAGGAATTAAATGCTTAAAATAATCCCGTTATGGTGCCATTGTCTTCAATATCGATTCGTTCAGCTGCAGGTGTTTTGGGTAACCCGGGCATAGTCATCATATTGCCAGCAATGGCTACCATAAATTCAGCGCCATTCGCTAAACGGACTTCTCTGATTTCAAACGTATGACCCGATGGTGCACCTTTGGCGGTTGGGTCGGTGGAAAATGACATTTGAGTTTTGGCGATACAGACGGGGAAAGAGCCGTAATCTTGTTCCCAGCGATCAATTTGTTGCCTGATTTTTAGTGGGGCTGTGACTTCACTGGCTCCGTATAGTTTAGTGGCAATTGCGGTGATCTTATCCCAGAGGCTGTCTTTATCGTCGTAGACGTATTTAAAGCTGGGTTTTCTGTTATCAACAATATCAACAATCTTTTCAGCGAGTTGCAAAGCACCCGCGCCGCCTTGGGCCCAGTGTTTAGAAACGATGCATTGAGCACCAATATGTTGACACAGGTCTAGTAGTAATTGAATCTCTTCGTCCGTATCAAAGGTGAAATGATTAATACAAATGACACAGGGAAGGCCGTATTGTTTGGTTACATTATTATAATGACGTTCGAGATTTTCAAAGCCCTGTTTTAAAGCCTCAAGATTTTCATGGTTTAGGTTCTCTTTATCAATGCCGCCGTGAAATTTTAATGCCCGGAGAGTGGCGACTAAGACAACAGCTGAAGGGGTAATGCCAGACTTTCGGCATTTTATGTTAATAAATTTTTCGGCCCCGAGATCCGCGCCGAAACCGGCTTCAGTGACCGTGTAATCAGCTATTTTTAATGCAGTCTTGGTGGCAGTAACTGTATTGCAGCCGTGGGCAATATTTGCGAATGGGCCGCCGTGAATCAGTGCAATGTTATTTTCCAGTGTTTGAACAAGATTGGGTTTTATGGCATCTTTAAGGAGAGCGGCCATGGCGCCTTGCGCTTTTAAGTCACTGGCGAATACCGGTGTGGTGCCATCATTTTTGTAACCAATGATGATTCGACCTAAGCGTTGTTTTAAGTCAGCACGACTAGTTGCCAGACAAAGTATGGCCATAATTTCAGATGCGACAACTATATCATAGCCATCGGAGCGAAGAAAACCATTCAGCGCCCCCCCCATGCCAACAGTAATGTTACGCAAAGCACGGTCATTCATATCAACCACACGTTTCCACTGGATACGTCTGGCGTCAATAGCGAGTGCATTACCGTGATGAATATGATTGTCAATGAGTGCTGAAAGTAAATTGTGCGCAACACCAATGGCATGAAAGTCACCGGTAAAATGGAGGTTGATATCTTCCATGGGAATGACTTGGGAATAGCCGCCCCCAGCAGCGCCCCCTTTAATACCAAAACAAGGACCTAAGGAAGGTTCACGCAGGCAACAAATAGTTTTCTTTCCCAATTGATTCATCGCATCGGTTAGTCCCACAGTAGTGGTGGTTTTACCTTCTCCGGCGGGTGTTGGGCTAATAGCGGTAACCAGAATAAGTTTGCCATCCGGTTGGCCTGAGAGACTGTCAATGTAGTCCAGTGAAAGTTTGGCTTTATAGTGGCCAAACGGGTCCAGATGTTCATTGTCAATATTGTATTGTTCTTTAGCAAGCGCCAAAATTGGTTTTTTCGCGGCATGTTGAGCAATTTCAATATCAGACATAGTTGTGACTCCAGATAAAATGAATTGAATAAGGAATTAAGCTAAAAGACATAGTTACAAAGGTTTAGGTTGGGTAAACAGGAAACCGTGCGCATAATTGCGTGACCTGGTTTCGCACGTCACTAATAACAGCCTCATTATCAATGTTATCAAGGACATCACACATTAACTCGGCGATTAATTTGACTTCGTTTTCTTTAAAGCCACGTGTCGTTGGTGCGGGTGTGCCAACACGGATCCCGCTGGTGACAAAGGGTGATTGGGGGTCATTAGGAACAGCATTTTTATTAACAGTGATATGCGCTTTCCCTAAAGCTTCGTCGGCGGCTTTACCGGTAATGCCGTTAGCGACTAATGAAATAAGTAAAAGGTGGTTATCTGTTCCTCCGGAAACGATATCATAGCCCCGACTGATGAAAACATCGGCCATGGCGCGGGCATTAGTAATAACTTGTTGTTGGTAGTGTCTAAAACTCGGTTCTTGTGCTTCTTTAAAGGCAACGGCTTTAGCGGCAATCACATGCATTAAAGGGCCTCCCTGAATACCTGGGAAAATCATTGAGTTCAATTTTTTCTCAATATCAGGATTACTTTTACAAATAATAAAGCCACCACGCGGTCCCCGAAGACTTTTGTGGGTAGTGCTGGTAACAATGTCAGCAAAAGGAATTGGGTTAGGGTACAAGTTGGCAGCGATTAAACCGGCGACATGGGCCATGTCGACCAACAAATAAGCACCGACTTCATTGGCAATGGCTCTGAAACGAGCCCAGTCAACCACTCTGGAGTAGGCAGAGAAACCGGCTACTATCATTTTGGGCTGATGTTCTTGGGCAAGTGTTTGCACTTGATCATAATCAATTTCGCCGGTTGAACTATTTAATCCGTATTGAATAGAGTTATAGACTTTGCCGGAGAAGTTAGGTTTTGCGCCATGCGTTAAGTGACCGCCATCAGCAAGGCTGAGACCGAGAATGGTATCATGGGGTTGTAGTAAGGCCATGTAAACAGCCATGTTGGCCTGTGAGCCAGAATGAGGCTGAACGTTAGCATAGTCAGCTGAAAACAGTTTTTTAAGACGGTCTATCGCTAATTGTTCAACAGTATCAACATGTTCGCAGCCGCCATAGTAACGCTTAGAAGGGTAACCTTCGGCATATTTATTGGTTAGCACCGAGCCTTGAGCTTCCATAACGCGGGGGCTGGCATAGTTTTCTGAAGCGATTAGCTCAATGTGCGTTTCCTGGCGTTGATTTTCTTGTTTGATTGCCTCAGAGAGTTCATCATCATAGTCGGCAATAGTTTGTGATTTGTTAAACATTAAGGTCTCCTGAGTGAACTAATGCATTTGTTAATTAAAAAGGCTGCAGTATTAAAATCTGTAAATCAGCGACATTAGTACCGGTTGCACCGATTATAAATAAATCATTCGAACGGCCAAGGGCTGTATTTGAGTCGTTATTAGTCAAACAAGTAGTCGGATCGATAGAGGACTGAACCATACGGTTAAAGGAAAAAGAATCCACTATGGCGCCAGCAGCCTCTGTAGGTCCATCTCGCCCATCTGTTCCGGCACTTAAAAATACCCAGTCAGATACAGCCAGTCTATAATTCTCAGCGGCAATGGTAAAGGCTAATGCCATCTCTTGATTTCTACCTCCAACACCTTGACCGTTGAGGGTGACCGTTGTCTCCCCACCGGCAATGATGACCGTAGGTTTGGTTAATCCTTGGCTAATTATTTTTTGGGCAAAAAAAAGTATTTTTTTCGCCTCCTCTTTAGCTTCGCCACATAGTTTACTACTGTAGAGATGGGTTTCATAATAGTATTTTTTAGCGAGTGTAATGATGCTGTTAATACTCATAGTATTAGAGCCAATAATGCTTAGATGGTTTTTATAATCAGGATATAACGGTGGTTTTAATGTTTCATAGTTTGGATTTGTAATGCCCTGATCGCAAAAAAACTGGACCGCTTTAGGGAGTTGTTCCCAGAGTGTGTATTTTTTTAAAATCTCTATAACATCTAAGAAAGTCGTGGCGTCAGGTACTGTTGGCCCGCTCGCTATGGTGCTGAGATCATTGTCAATAACATCGGATAAAATTAAAGTATGAACATCTGCAGGAAGGATGTGTTTAATGAGTTGACCGCCTTTAAGGGCTGAAAAATGTTTTCGAACGGTATTTATTTCTTGAATATTTGCGCCTGAAGCCAGTAATAAATTGTTAATGGATTGCTTTTCGATAAAGCTGATGGGAGATGCTGGGCAAGGAGCGAGCGCTGAGCCTCCACCGCTTAATAACACTAAAACTAATTCGTTAATTTGAGCTTTTTGGGCTATTTCAATGATTTTTCTGGCTGCATAAAGTCCTGATTTATCGGGTGTAGGATGGCCAGCACCGATGATATTTAAATAAGAAACAGCTTGAATATTTTCATAATTTGTAATGACAATATTGTCTGTGCTGAGTAAATGGGGTGGGATTATTTTATGCGCTGAAATAGCCATTTTACAGGCGGCTTTTCCAAGGGCTATTAAATGAACTTTGGACCAATCCTCGCTTCGTTGCTGTATTGTGTCGTTATAAAGCGTCTTTATTTGTAACTGTTGGGATTGGTAAGTGAGAAACTGTTTAATGCCGTTGCTGGGGTCTGCCGCTGTTAAGCCGGCATTAAACAGTTGAATTGCTTCGTCACGTAAATGGAGAGATAAATTAGTCATTATTCTCTACAGTATAGACTCTTGGCGGAATCGGCTTAAAGTGATTGCCTTTGTAAGCAAATACTATAGAGCCAAATACTATATCAATGCCATTGATTTGGCTAATCGGAATATTTCCTCCGCATCGAGCACTTGGTCATTGCTTTCGAAAAGCTGGTTAATACAGGCTTTATGCAAGGCCAACTTTAAGGTGCCAAAGCCAATGCTACCCCAAATGATTTTGCCATGCCGGTTGAGGCCTCGGTCCATCATATCGGTCCCCCCGACCCCAATGGGAGGCGATGCGTTGGCATCGGCAATGAGTTCAAGGGTAGGGTTATCTTTCCAGTGTGCCTCTTCGAGTAATTGTATATTGGCAGCACCGGCAGCGAAAACAATGTGTGTTTGTGCAATGGCTTTGGCACGTGCTATGTTGTCCGTGGCCTCAATAGGGTTGACAGTCACATTGAAGCGGGTGTTAATCGCTTGACAGGCTTTTTGGGCTTTATCAAATGAGCGTGAGGTGATCGAAACATGGGCGCCTTCTTGTGCCAACATAGCTGCTGCTCTTTGTCCGACAGGGCCGGTGCCGGCTAAAACGACAGCGTTTTTATTTTTTAAAGAACCGCTACAGGTTAATTTGGCAACACCCGCAGCAGCGGTGGTATTACTGCCATTACTGTCAAGCATAATTGAGACGCGAAAGTTTGCAAAGAATTGCTGTTGAATGCTATTAAAAAGAAGTTGACCGGAGGTCATTTGGCTCCCGCCGACAAAAATAGCAGTATTCTTCTTGTCTTTGGGTGCGCGTGTAAAAATGCAGCCTTCAACTTGTGGTTTTATCGTTTCCGGCGTAAGGCCACCATATGCGATGACATGATCGACGTCGGCATCGTAGGCAACAACGGTATCGAAAACAGAGGGCGTTGTATCGGTATCAAATTGAAAGAGTAGTTTTTTCACAGCATTTCCAGAATTAGCGAGGAAGTTAATAAATAAATTGCGTTAATGAATGTTGTGAATCAATTATACTGTAATTCAGTATGGGTTGTTTGAAGAGCCTTTGGTATTATTTTAGGGGGTTCTTAATAGGTAACAAGTAGAGTTTTATTCTCGCACGCGCTTGTTGATGTGTGGGTTGGTATTTTGTCGCTACGGTAAACGAAAGTAATTTTTGAAAAAAATAACTATAAATAAAAGATTATGAAAACCCCAATTAATATTACAATCACCGGTGCTGCTGGCAGAATTAGTTATGCACTTATTTATCGTGTGGCAGCAGGTGAGTTGCTAGGCCCTGACCAGCCTATTAATTTGCAGTTGCTGGAAGTTTCTTCAGAAATGGCGGTGTTAAAGGGTATAGTAATGGAGTTGAACGACTGCATATTTCCTTTGCTTAATCATGTCGTTATTACCGATCAACCTGAAGTTGCTTTTAATCAGGCTGATTATGTCTTTATGTTAGGTGCAAAGCCTCGTGTTTTAGGTATGGAACGTAAAGACTTATTGCAGGCGAATGCTGAGATTTTTGCAATACACGGTCGTGCCCTAGGCGAGGTGGCTAGTCGAGATGTTAAAGTTCTGGTGGCCGGGAATCCATCTAATACCAATGCCTTGATTGCCTTAAAGAGCGCTGAAGGTTTAGGGGCTAAGAATTTTACCGCATTGACTTATTTAGATTTTCACCGGGCGATTGGCTTATTGGCAGAGCAAGGGGGGGTACACCCGAATTTTGTGAGGGATATAGTGATTTGGGGTAATCATTCCGCTACACAATACCCTGATATCCATCATGCTCAGATTAAAGGTTCAGCTGCGTTAGATTGTGTCGAGTACAGTTGGTTTGTTGAGGAATTTATTCCGATTGTTCAGCAGCGAGGGGGCGCTATTATTGAAGCACTTGGGCATTCGAGTGTGGCTTCTGCAGCCTATGCGGCCATTTGTCAAATGAGGGATTGGATCGTTGATACAAACCCTGATAGTTGGATTAGTATGGCGGTATTATCGGACGGTAGTTATGGTATTGAGGAAGGGTTGATTTATTCTTACCCCGTTCGTGTCGTGGCGGGAGAGGCTACTATTGTTCGTGGTCTTGATATCAGTGAATTTAGTATTGAGAAAATGAAAGAAACAGAGGCTGAGTTAAAAGAGGAGCGTGATGCGGTTAAATATCTGTTGGAAGGCGAAGGTTAGTTTTTTAGTTAGCAAATAAGGTCTCTGGGGGTTTGACCAGAAAAAAAAGCTTTAATATTATCAATCACCCGAAGCCCCATTGCTCTGCGGGTTTCTTCAGTGGCACTCCCTAAATGCGGAAGTAGCGTCACATTATCAAGCGTTAAGAGCGCTGGGTCTATTGTGGGCTCATGTTCAAAAACATCTAATCCGGCACCGGCAAACCAGTTATTTTGGAGTGCTTTTACTAATGCTTTTGTGTCAATAAGGGTGCCGCGGGCGGTATTAATGAGGTGTGCGTTTGGACGCATACGCTTTAATTGTTGTTCGCCGAGTAAGTGATGGTTTTGGGGTGATCCGGGGCAGTGAATGGAAACAAAGTCTGCGGCTGCTAATACATCATCGATTGAGCCACAACAGTGTGCTTTAACGGGTTGTGTTAGATTTTCTGGTACCGGACTGGTATTGTAAAAAATAATTTTCATATTAAAGCCGAAGTGTGCTTTATAGGCGGTGGCTTGAGCAATTCGCCCAAAACCAATAATACCCAGTGTTTTAGCCGTTACTTTTTGCCCAAGCATGTCGGTTGGGCTCCAGCCTTGCCATCGTTTTTGGCGGATTAAGCGGTCACCTTCGGCACCGCGGCGAGCGGACATAAGTATTAACAAAATAGCGATGTCAGCGGTACAGTCCGTTAAGACATCCGGTGTGTTTGTGACGCAAATGTTTTGTTGTTGTGCGGATTCAATGTCAATATTATTGAAGCCGACACCAAAATTCCCAATGATCTTGGTTTGAGTGGGCTTGGTCATTAAAATATCAGCAGTTAATGAGTCAGTAACCGTCGAGAGGATGGCGTCGAAAGTCTTCAGTGCATCTTTAAGTTCTGAGGGGGTAAGCGGTTTGTCTTGGTGATTAAATGAGCAGTCAAAATCCTTTGTAAGGATTTTTTCAATATTATCAGGCCATTTACGGGTGACCAGAACCTTCGGGGGTTGCATCGTTAATCGCCTGTGGTAAGGTGGATAACGATCAGTTTATCAGAAAATAATGTGCAAAGTAGTGCTGATAAACTGCAAGACGAGCCTCCAGTTTATCAGCGGACAGTAGGTTGTTAGCTGGCGGTAGTGCGGTAATATTCGATGGCGGCAGCAACACCACTTCCGGGTGTTATATCAAAGCCATTATCAAGTAGAGCCATTTCTACACCGGCGATGGCACCGAGCATGGAAACATCATTCATATTGCCCATATGACCAATTCTGAAAACTTTTCCGGCGACTTCGGTCAGGCCGCCTCCCAGTGATATGTTGTATTTGTGGTAGGCTGTCGCGATGACGTCGCGGGCATCTTTGTTTTCAGGAACGACAACGGCAGAAACGGTATTTGATTCGAAGCCGGGTTGTGCGCAGAGGGATAGACCCCATGCGGCAATCGCTTTTCGGGTGCCTTCTGCAAGACGGTGGTGGCGGGCAAATACGTTTTCCAGTCCTTCTTCCAGTAATAAATCTATCGATTTACGGAGGCCATGTAAGATCGGGGTAGACGGCGTGTACGGCGTGTAACCATCTTTGTTGGTGTTAATGTGGTCTTTTAGATCTAAGAAGCAGCGCGGGTACGTATTGGTATCACAGGCAGCCATTGCTTTTTGACTGAAGGCAAGGAAAGCACCGCCAGCAGGTAGCATAAAGCCTTTTTGTGAGCCACTAATCGCTCCGTCAACGGCCCAGTCATCCATTCTGAAATCAAGACTTGCAATTGAGCTGACCCCATCAACAAATAATAAGGCCGGATGATTGGCTGCATTCATTGCCAAGCGAACACCACCGATATCAGAGGTGACGCCGGTTGATGTCTCGTTATGGGTGGCTAAAACAGCCTTAATTTGATGGCCGTTGTCTTCTTTCAGGCGGGTTTCTAAAGCATCAAGCGGGATGCCTTGACCCCACTCAACTTCGTGGCATTCGACTTCAAACCCTAAGCGATTCGCCATGTCCATCCAAAGGTGAGCGAATTGTCCAAATCGGTAAATAAGAACTTTGTCGCCTGGGTTTAGGGTGTTCGTAAGGGCAATTTCCCAACCCGCAGTGCCGGTAGCGGGAAAGATGAATGCTTGACCTTGTTCGGTTTTAAAGATTTTCTTGAGGTCTTGCAGCAGTGGCTTAAGGAATTCAGGGAAAGTCGGTGACCTATGGTCTTCCATATCGACCCGCATGGCATTGCTGACTTCAGTTGGAACGTTTGTAGGACCTGGGATGTAAAGATGATTTCGACCTGCCATGGGTTACCTCTTAAATAATATTAGTAGTGTAAAAAATGAAATATTAGTAGTGTAAAAAATGATTTAATCAGCCTTAACTTATCAAATCAATAGAAAACCGATTATTTTCCCATATAACTTGCATAACAGCAATGATGATCTGAAATAGTGTTGTTTTTTAAGGCTTAAATGTAATTATTTTTTGCGAATATTAGAGAGGGGGTATGGCAATAAAGACTGCTGGAATATATAATGATGGGTTGCTTTTAGTTGCTTTGAAGTCTAGGTGGAGTGGCTAAGATAATCTGATTGTAATTTTTAGAGGTTTGGGTATTTATTATGAGTTATACATTGTATGAACCATCAGTACAACGAGTGCAACGTTGTGAGTTGGCTGTGCCAGGGTCAAGTCCGGAGATGTTTGAAAAAGCATTGTTAAGTGGTGTTGACTTTGTTTTTCTGGATTTAGAAGATGCGGTCGCCCCGGATGATAAGTTACAAGCACGTAAAAATGTAATTGAAGCGATTAATGATTTGGATTGGGCTGGGCATGGTATTGCTGTTTCTGTTCGGATTAATGGTTTAGATACTCAGTATATGGTTCGGGATGTTGTTGATTTGGTAGAACAGGCCGGTCATAAATTGGATACCATATTGATTCCTAAGGTAGGCGTTTATGCTGACGTTTACATGGTGGAAGCGATGTTGAGTCAATTGGAGGTTCAAGAGGGGTTAACGCACAAAATAGGGATTGAATGTTTGATTGAGACCGCCTTGGGAATGGCAAATGTTGAAGATATCGCGCGCAATGGTGCGACCGGCAGATTAGAGGCGCTGCATTTTGGGGTTGCTGATTATGCGGCCAGTAATCGCGCTAGAACTACAAATATTGGTGGGTTAAACCCAGACTATCCGGGGGATCAGTGGCATTCGGCTATTAGCCGAATGACTGTTGCGTGCAGAGCTTATGGGTTACGGCCTGTTGATGGTCCCTTTGGCGATATTAAGGACCCTGACGGTTATATTGCTGCAGCTAAACGAGCAGCTGCCTTGGGTTGTGAAGGGAAATGGGCTATACACCCCTCACAAATCGCATTAGCAAATGATGTGTTTACCCCACCGCCGGCAGAAGTAGATAAAGCCAAACGGATTCTGGTTGCGCTTAAAGAAGCCGCGGAACAAGGTAAAGGTGCTGCGGCACTGGATGGGCGATTGATCGATGCTGCATCAGAAAGAATGGCATCTAATGTTGTTAAGACTGCTGAAGCGATTGCGTTAAAGACTAAATAAACGGGACTGAATAATTAGGGGGAAGGCACTTGGATATTCATGAGTATCAGGCTAAAAATATTTTAGCGGGTTATGGCGTTAAAATCGCCGAAGGTGGGCTTGCTTATAGCCCTGAGCAAGCGACACAGCGCGCCAGAGATATTGGCGGAAATGTCTGGGCGGTAAAAGCACAGATCCATTCCGGTGCACGCGGTAAAGCAGGTGCTATTAAGATTTGTAAAACGCCGGATGAAGTTTTTACGGCTGCAGATGAGTTATTAGGTAAAAACATTGTGACTCATCAGACAGGGCCGCAGGGTAAAGTCTGTTCTCGCCTCTATATTGAAGCCGGAACCGATATTGTTCGAGAGTTATATTTGAGTTTCTTAATAGATAGAGAGCATGAGCGCATTGTGATGATTGGCTCATCAGAAGGCGGCATGGATGTTGAGGAAATGGCTGAAAGTGACCCGGAGGCCATTATAAAAATTTATATTGAACCGGCGATTGGTCTTCAGGATTTTCAGGCAAGAGCTATGGCTTTTTCTTTAGGACTCCCTGCCGGCATGTTAAGCCAGGCGGTAAAGTTGATCGAAGGCTGTTACCGGGCATTGCGAGATACCGATGCGAGTATGTTAGAGGTTAATCCGTTGGTTGTTAACGGTCATGATGAACTCATTGCACTGGATGCTAAAATGGACTTTGATGATAACGCCTTGTTCCGGCGTCAGAACATCTCAGAGTTGCGGGATAAGTCACAGGAAGATGCACGGGAAATGGCTGCGGCGGATAGAGGCTTGAGTTATGTTGGTTTAGACGGTGATATTGGCTGTATGATCAATGGCGCTGGGTTAGCGATGGCAACGATGGATATGATTAAATTGGCGGGTGGGGAACCGGCTAATTTTCTTGATGTTGGCGGCGGCGCGTCACCGGAAAGAACAGAAAAAGCATTCCGATTGGTGTTGGCTGATGACAATGTCAAAGTGATGTTGGTTAATATTTTTGCAGGTATTAATCGCTGTGATTGGATTGCTGAGGGAGTCGTTCAGGCAGTCAAGAAAATTGACTTGCATATGCCTTTGATTGTGCGCTTATCCGGAACCCATGTTGAGGAGGGTAGAGAAATTATTGCAAAAAGTGGTCTCCCTATAATTATGGCAGAAACACTGGCTGATGCCGCTGAAAAGGCAGTAGTAGCACGAAATGAAATTGTAGCGACGGCACAAGGGGAATAGACGATGGCAATTCTAATTAATGAAAGAACGCCCATTGTTGTTCAAGGGTTTACCGGTAAAATTGGTACATTTCATGCTCAAGATATGATCAATTATGGGTCAAACGTTGTGGGTGGAATAACCCCGGGTAAAGGCGGTGTTCAGCATTTAGGTCGTCCGGTCTTTAATACCGTGAAGGAGTCTGTCGAACAACTAGGTGCTGAAGCCAGTATTGTTTTTGTACCACCTGCTTTTGCCGCTGATTCGATTATGGAAGCAGCGGAAGCCGGTATTAAGTATTGTGTGGCTATTACCGATGGTATACCCACGCAAGATATGATGAAGGTCAAAAATTATTTAAAGCATTTTCCGGAAGATGAACGCATGGTCCTTACCGGACCAAATTGTGCCGGTACAATCAGTCCTGGGCAATCTATGCTGGGTATTATGCCCGGTCATATTTATATTCCCGGAGACGTTGGTGTTGTGGGTCGGTCAGGGACGCTCGGTTATGAAGCAGCCGATCAAATGAAGGCCTTGGGTATTGGTATTTCAACATCGGTTGGTATCGGTGGTGATCCTATCAATGGTAGTTCGCACCGTAAAATTTTAGAAAAGTTTGAACAAGATCCGGAGACGAAAGTTGTTCTTATGATTGGTGAGATTGGCGGCCCTCAAGAAATTGAAGCCGGTATTTTCGCCAAGGAACAGATGACTAAGCCGGTTGTAGCGTATATTGCTGGTTTGACAGCACCCAAAGGTCGCCGAATGGGACATGCAGGGGCGATTATTTCATCAACGGGTGAAAGTGCCAGTGAAAAAGTAGAGCAACTCCTTGATATGGGCGTCACCATTGCTCCCACACCCTCGGCAATGGGTGAGACGGTTGCAAAGGTTATTGCTAACCTTTAGTCAAGTGTTAAAAAAGTGCTTTTATATCGCATGGTATAGCCGAGATTAGGCTATATTTATCGATAAGTGACCGGTGCGCTATTATCCCAGTCACCGGTGGTTAGTCGAGTTAAAAAAAGGGGCAGTAAATGGATGACAATAAAAAGAAAGCGTTAGATGTTGCATTAATGCAGATAGAGAAACAATTTGGCAAAGGATCAGTCATGCGGATGGGTGATTCGCCCGCCTCTAGAGATATTGATACAGTGCCCACGGGGTCTTTATCCTTGGATATTGCTTTAGGA
>MPSY01000001.1:0-17589 GCA_001901525.1 Methylococcales bacterium OPU3_GD_OMZ
ATTATGATGTTGATGCCAGTGGGTTAAATTGCCCGCTCCCCCTGTTACGTTTAAAAAAGGCGTTGATAACAATGTCCTCAGGGGAGGTGGTTCGAGTGATTGCAACGGACCCGGCAGCACATTTAGATTTTGGCGTTTTTGCTGAGCAGTCTGGTAATCGTTTGCTTGAATCATCTAAAAATGGCGCTCAACAAGTCTTTTATTTTCAGAAAAAATAAGTTTCAGGGTTTGAATGCTTTGTCATTCGCGTAGGCTGATAATGGGCCATTTTTGTTTTTCTGCAGTGTTTCTCAATTTATCGTCAGGATCAACAGCAACCGGGTTGTCGACGGTATTTAATAGCGGTAGGTCATTATGCGAGTCACTGTAAAACCAGCTATCGTTTAGATCTGATTTTGATGTTATAAGCCACTCGTTTAGTAATTTGACCTTTCCTCCCTGAAAGCAGGGGATACCGGCAACCCTTCCGGTGAAGCGACCTTGTTTACATTCAGGCACGGTTGCTAACAGGTTGTCAATCCCATATAAATTGACAATAGGTTCAGTTACAAATTTATTTGTTGCCGTAATAACAATAAGCGTGTCGCCTTTAGTTTTATGGTGGTTGATTAAATCTCTAGCGGGCTTGAGTAAGATCGGTTGTATGACGGTTTTAATGAATTTCTCTCTGAGTCTAAAGAGATGGTTGATGTTAATTTCGGCCAGTGGTTTGAGTGCAAAGGCTAGAAATTCATTGATATCAAGTGTGCCGTGTTTATAGTCTTCATAAAAACGTTGGTTGGCCAATTCATAATGGGTTTTATTGACCATTCCCTGGGAAACTAAAAATTGACCCCATAAATAGTCGCTATCATCAGCGATCAAGGTGTTGTCTAAATCAAAAATGACTAAGCTCACGTTAAAAATTCCTGTGGTAGTGAATAAAATTAGCACTATACATAATCTCTTTTATTATGAAACAATGTACGATGATTATTGGTTTCTTTAATGCGTTATTATAACAATAAGCATTCGATAAAAAGAGGGGTTGAAAGGTATTAAAATGATTGATTCGAATGGATATCGACCCAATGTAGGCATTGTTATTTGTAATGATGATGGTAAGTTGTTTTGGGCAAAACGTATGGGCGCAGATGCTTGGCAGTTTCCGCAGGGCGGCATTAAATTCTATGAAGACCCTGAAACTGCAATGTATAGAGAGTTGAAGGAAGAAGTTGGGCTGGTTCCAAAAGATGTTGAGTTGTTAGGGCGTACACGCTATTGGTTACGTTACGATTTGCCTGAGCACTATATTCGGAAGAAATCAAAACCCTTGTGCATTGGTCAGAAACAAATTTGGTTTCTTTTGCGATTGGTGAGCTCGGAGTCTGCTATTGCGCTAAACGGTTATGAGGAACCTGAGTTCGATGATTGGTGTTGGACGGATTATTGGGAGCCGTTGAATGGGGTCGTTTATTTTAAACGCTGGACTTATCAGCGGGCCTTACAAGAGCTCGGTGGGCTGTTAGTCGGAAATACCAATCCTGTAAGTGCCCGAGGTTATTTGTCTAAATCTGGGGAGGCTCAGATAAGTTCATTAATCCGTTAGTCGTAGGGTGCCTATTTTTGATGCTATGTCACCGTTTGGAGACAAAGAGACCCAGCGATAGCAGGCGGGTTTGTTAGTGATCGCAAAATTGTTACTGTTGGGTTTGAATTGATAACAAGTCGACGGTGTTCCTAAAATGGTGATGCCAGAGATAAGCGCGTTGAGTGGTTGGTGAGCATGACCGGAAAGCACTAATTTAACACGCTTATAGCGTGTCAGCATCTTTAAGAAAACGTCGCTATCCTCCAGTTGCATACGATCCATCCATAAACTATTAGTAGGAATGCAATGGTGATGTATCGCAACAACGGAAAATAATTCTTCAGAGTTAGCCAGAGTATCTTTTAAGAATTCCATTTCCAGTGGCGCAATAGAGCCTTCTTTTTCACCTATAATTTGGCTGTTCAAGGCAATTATTTGCCAGTTTCCCAGGCGGGTCAGTTTGTTGCAAGTAACCGGGGGCTGTATAAAAACGTTTTGCATGATTTGATAATCATCATGATTCCCGGGTAAACAAACGACCGGTATCTGGAGTGGGGATAACAGTTGATTCAGGCGTTGGTAGACCGCTTGATAGGGGTCTTCTGCCAGATCACCGGTGAGTAATATTAAATCAACAGGTGGGTTTTCCGTGATGGCTTGTTTAAATATTTGTAAGAAAGACTGTTCGGGAAAAATATTATGGATACGTTTATCTGGCTGTGTAAAAAGATGTAAATCTGAGAATTGTAGTAAGGTTAATGGCTTGTTTGTGGTTGAGCACATGAGTCGGTTAAGGAATTTTTTTATGCAGTATTTTAGCGTTTCTTTCAATCTGCTGCGGTTTAATGCCGATCTCGGGTATTGATGTGAGGCTGGTTTCTTGAAAGCCTTGTTCAATAAACCAATGGGTGGTTTGAGTAGAAAAGACGATCACCTGAAATATGTTTTTTTGTTTTGCTTGGCTTAGCGTATGGGTAAGTAGTTGTTGGCCGCGCGCAGCGTGTTGATAGTTCGGGTGTACAACTAAACAAGCAACCTCAGCGAGAGTCGTATCAGGAAACGTGTTTAAGGCAATACAGCCAATAATCAGACCGTCTCTTTCTAGAATTGAATAATTAGCAATATCAATTTCAAGGTGTTCGCGGGAACGCTTAATGAGTTTGTTTTCAACTTCTAAGGGTCTAATGAGTTCAAGAATTCCAGGGATATCATGGGTATTAGCCGCTCTCAATTTTTCATATGAATTTGCACTGATTAAGGTGCCAACACCGTTTCTGGAAAATAACTCTAGCAGTAATGCACCTTCTAAATGGCAGTTTATGAGATGGACTCGGTTAACATTTTCTTGGCAGGCTTTTATGGCTGCCGTAAGCGATGGTTTTATGGTACTGTTTTGTGATTTTTTTAATAAAGCATCGGCTTCAGAAACGGTGAGTTGAGGGATCAATTGTTGGTCAGTATTATTCAGGCAGTTATTTTCAGTCATTAAAATGAGTTTGTCAGCCTGTAATGCTATGGCCACTTCGGTGGCCACTTCTTCTGCAGATAAGTTAAAAACTTCTCCGCTGGGGGAGTAGCCAATAGGTGAAATTAAAATGACTGTATTATTGTGAAGCTGAGCATTAATAGCAGCACTATCAATACGACGAATTTTCCCGGTAGAGCAGAAGTCAGTCCCGTTAAGAACGCCTATGGGTTTAGCCGTGATGAAGTTCCCTGAGGAGACTTTAATTTTAGCACCGGACATGGGCGAGTTTGCTAATCCCATGGAGAGTAATGCTTCTATTTCAACCCGAACAGTGCCGACAGATTCTTTAACATATTGTAAAGCGGTATGGTCTGTTATGCGGTATGGGCCTACAAAAAGGGAGGGGTGATTGTTTTTTTTAAGGCGTTGCTCAATTTGTGGTCGGATACCATGTACTAAGACCAGTCTAATGCCTAAGCTGTTTAAGAGCGCAAAATCATGCAGATGATTTGCAAAAAATTCGCTTTGTACGGATTCCCCACCGAAAAAGATGACAAACGTTTTTTTACGATGCGCATGGATATAAGGCGAAGAATCACGGAACCAATTGATAAAAGAGGTTTGTTCTTTGGACGGATCTGTCATGGTCTTTTATAAATTAGCGACAGGCGAGGTTATTCAAAACGATCGGTAACGGCGCCTTCAGAAGCAGAATTAACGAGTTTGGCATATTTAGCTAAAACACCTCGGGTGTAACGAGGAGTGGGGGCTTGCCATTTATCTAAGCGACGATTGATTTCATGTTCATTGAGGTCTAGATGTAAGATGTTTTTTTCTGCATCAATAGTAATAGTGTCCCCATCTTCAACAATTGCAAGGGGGCCACCTACATAGGCCTCAGGAGTAATATGACCGACAACAAAGCCATGGGTGCCACCTGAAAACCGACCATCGGTAATAAGTGCAACATCTTGTCCCAGTCCTTTGCCCATGACCGCTGAGGTTGGTGAAAGCATTTCACGCATCCCAGGTCCTCCTTTGGGGCCTTCATAACGAATGACAATGACATCGCCTTTGATAATCTCACCATTTAACACGCTTTGCAGGGCATTTTCTTCGCAATCAAAAACTTTAGCCGAGCCCGTGAAGCAAAGCCCTTCTTTTCCGGTAATTTTAGCAACGGCACCTTCAGCGGCAAGATTGCCACGTAAAATGACTAAGTGGCTATCGGCTTTGATCGGATTGTCTAATGGGCGAATCATATCCTGACCTTCCGGGTAAGGACTTACGTTAGCAAGGTTTTCAGCCAATGTTTTGCCGGTTACCGTTAAACAATCACCGTGAAGTAGGCCATTATCGAGTAATATTTTCATGAGTGGTTGAATGCCGCCAATTTCAATTAATTCAGCCATCTGATAGCGACCGCTGGGCTTTAAATCAGCAACCATAGGGACTTTTTTACCGATCCGGGTGAAGTCATCTAAGGTAATATCAATGTCAGTAGCGCTGGCCATGGCCAGGATATGCAGAACTGCATTGGTGGAGCCACCCAGTGAAATGATAACAGTGATGGCATTTTCAAATGCCTTTTTAGTCATAATGTCCCGAGGTTTAATGTTGTTATTTAATAATTTAAGTACTGCTTTTCCAGCACGTTCGCAGTCAGCTTTTTTATCGTCTGAAATGGCGGTTTGGGCAGAACTGTTTGGTAAACTCATGCCTAATGCTTCGATAGCAGAAGCCATTGTGTTAGCGGTATACATGCCGCCACAGGATCCAGCCCCCGGGATAGCCTTGGTTTCAATGGCAGACAGTTCGGCATCATCAATTTTATCGTTAGCGCGTTGGCCGACTGCTTCAAAAACAGAAACGACATCGAGTTTCTTGTTGTTATGGCAGCCGGGCATGATTGTTCCACCGTAGACAAAAATAGCAGGGCGATTTAGGCGCGCAAGGGCAATCATGCAACCGGGCATGTTTTTGTCACAACCACCAATAGCAACAATGCCGTCGAAACCTTGACAGCCGACCACGGTTTCAATTGAGTCGGCAATAACTTCTCTGGAAACCAATGAATATTTCATGCCCTCAGTTCCCATGGAGATACCGTCTGAAATAGTAATGGTGTTAAAAATAACCGCCTTGCCATCTGCCAAATTGACGCCATCGGCGGCATAATCAGCCAGTTTGTTAATGTGCATATTACAAGGGGTAACCATGCTCCATGTTGAAGCAATTCCGATTTGAGGTTTATTAAAGTCGTTAGTCGTAAAACCGACTGCATGTAGCATGGCGCGACTGGGTGCACGTTCCATACCGTCTACAATTTTAGAAGAGAAAGCTCGGGTTCTTTTGTCAACTGAATTTGTCATTGCCTAGTGTCCTGAAGTGGTCTATTTGGTGATGGGTAGGTTAAAAACTGTCCCAGCTATTAGTGCGTCTATGCCAGCTTATTTTGGGTATAAGTAAGCCAAAAAAGATTCCAAAAAAGGCAAGAATACCGCCGTAAAGAAACCAGTCCTGATTGGCACTATCTTGTAAAGTTTGTTTTTCTCGTTTGAGTTTTTCATTTTCGCGTTCAATGCCAACCAAGCGTTGCTGAAGTTGATCACGTTGTTGTTTCAGTTGGATTGCATTGGCTGCGGTTTGTTTAATTTCAGCTAATTCGTTGCTAAGTCGTTTTTTTGCTGTAGTGAGTGTTTTATTTAATTGCGTGTTTGTTTTGTTTGATGCTGAAATAGTGGTCAGTTCTTTTTGAGTAGCGTTAAATCTTTCTTGTAATTTTGTATTGTTTTGTGTGGCATCATTGAGTAACCAACGTGCAGTGGGCTGTCTCTTGGTGTAACGCGTTAGGATGTAACCAACTTGTTGTTCGTTTAATTGCACGACGGTATAACCCGTGTTCGGGTCGCGGTCAACGACTTCGAGAGGCGTTCCGCTTGGGAGCATGGTTAGAATCTTATGTTGGGTGCTCATTCCACTACGAACCTCAATTTTTAATTTGTCGGTCACGTAAACAGTTTCAGCACAAACGGTATAAGAGTTAATTAAAAAAAAGGCGAGTAAAAGAATTTTTTTCATAATGTTTTGCTTTTTAAGATTTGGCGGTTGCATTTTTACGCATACCTTTATCATACTTGATTTTAGGGTATCAAAAATTCCAGTAGTGCTTTTTGAGCATGCAGTCTATTTTCGGCCTCGTCAAAGACTACACTTTGTGGTCCGTCGATAACGGATGCATCCACTTCCTCTCCACGGTGTGCCGGTAGACAGTGCATGAATAAGGCATCTGAGTGAGCGTTTTTCATTATTTTATCGGTTACGGCAAAGTTGGCAAAGGCCTGTAGGCGTTTTTGTTGTTCTTGTTCTTGACCCATGCTGGCCCAAACATCAGTTACAATTAAATCTGAATTTTCACTGGCAGCTAAAGGGTCAGAAAATAAAGTTATATTCGATTGTGCAGGCGCCATAATAGTTTCATCAGGTTTATAGTCTGCTGGGCAGGCAATGTTGAGTTGAAAATTAAGCATTTTGGCGGCATTGATGTATGAATTACACATATTGTTACCATCACCAATCCAGGTGACTGTTTTTCCGGCAATATCGCCTCGGCGTTCAAAATAGGTTTGCATGTCAGCCAGTAACTGACAAGGATGCAAGAGGTCAGTTAAGCCGTTAATAACGGGGACACTGGAAAACTGTGCAAATGTCTGGACTGTTTTATGGTGGTGTGTTCTGAGCATGATCGCGTCAACCATGCTGGAGATAACGCGAGCACTGTCTTCTAACGGTTCGCCGCGTCCCAGTTGAGTATCCTTGGGTGATAGAAAAATGGCATTTCCGCCAAAGTGAATCATGCCGGTTTCAAAAGAAATTCGTGTTCGAGTGGATGATTTCTCGAAAATCATTCCCAGAACCTTGTTTTTTAAAGGTATGTAGTTAGGGTCTCTATGCTGCTTGAGTTCGATTGCTCGGGATATGATTTGCTTAAGTTCTGAAGGAGTTAAGTCGACTAAGCTAGTAAAATGTCTTGGGATCATGGGTATAAAAAATAAAGAATTAGAGGGTGCTGGTATTTTCCAGAAGTGCTTGTAAGGTGTCGGCTAATAAAATAATTTGTTCTTCAGTGATAACCAGAGGTGGTAGCAGTCGAATTACTTTTTCGGCAGTAACGTTAATAAGAATCTTATGGTCAAGTGCTTTTTGGGTCAATGTTTGGCAAGGTTGAGTGAGTTCAATAGCGATCATCATGCCTTGATTACGAATGTCATAAACGAGCGGGTGGCGGCCCAGACGTTTAGTGATTTCGTCGACAATCTTGTTGCCTTTAGTTTCGGCAGCATGGATTAAATTATCTTGTTGGATGGTATCAAGAACAGAGAGCGCGGCGCGACATGCTAATAAGTTTCCACCAAAGGTAGAGCCGTGTTTTCCAGCAGTGAGTAGTTGCGCGGCTTTCCCGGTGGCTAAACAGGCGCCAATTGGGACGCCGTTTCCTAAGGCTTTTGCTAATGTGCAGATATCAGGCAGAATATCATTATGCTGATAGGCTAAAAAGCGTCCGGTTCTCGCGATGCCTGTTTGGATTTCATCAAGAATAAGTAATAATTTATGTTGGTCGCATACTTGACGAAGGTCATTGAGATAAGTAGGTGCTGGAATATTGACTCCCCCTTCACCTTGTATAGGTTCAGCCATGATCGCAACGATATTTGGGTTGTCGTTAATGATTTTTTTTATGGCTGGGATGTCATTGAATGGCACATGTATAAATCCGTCTACCAGAGGTGAAAAACCCTCATGTACTTTGGGGTTTCCAGTCGCGCTCAGCGTTGCTAAAGTGCGGCCATGAAAGCTATTGTCCATGACGATAATGGTCGGTTGCTCAATACATCGGGAGTACCCATAGAGACGTGCCAGTTTAATAGCGGTTTCATTGGCTTCTGCGCCTGAATTACAGAAGAAAGCATTACTCATTCCAGAGAGTTGTGTTAACTGGTTTGCAAGCTTTTTTTGCAGATCTATTTCGTAAAGGTTGGATGTATGTATAAGTAGGCGGCTTTGTTCTGCAATAGCGTTGTGAATGGCTGGGTGGGCATGGCCTAAATTACAGACAGCTATTCCAGAGAGTGCATCAAGGTAACGAACATTGTTTTTGTCCCATAGCCAAGCACCTTGTCCCCGGATGAAACTGACAGGTAGTCTTGTATAGGTTGGCATAATTGCGTGGGTCATGAGGGTCTGTGTCAGTCTCGTTTTATTATCTACAACGGTTAAAAAAACCCTTTATTATATATACTGTTTTATATAAATTCAGTAACTAAATAAGGGCTTTGTGTTGATCTGTTTAATTTTAGGGGTAAATTTTTGTTAGAATAGTTATTTTAGGAGTAGATAATGGATGTAAATGAAAGAATTAAGGAGCAATTGGAGAGTAACCCTATTATTCTTTATATGAAAGGGACACCTGATTTCCCGCAATGCGGATTTTCAGGGCAGACCGTTCAGGTTTTGAAGGCTTGTCAGGTGGAGTTTTCACACACCAATGTTTTCGAAGACCTTGAAATTAGAGAGGGGCTCAAAGCGTACTCGCAGTGGCCAACCTATCCTCAATTGTATATTGATGGTGTTTTGATTGGCGGGGCTGATATTGTTATGGATCTTTATCAAAAAGGTGAATTGCAGTCTCTGTTGGCTAATGCGGGTCAATCGGCTTAATTGTTATCAGGTAGCGAGGGTCCTCGTTTTTTAATGGGGCGCACGCAACCTACTTGTTCGATTGTTCTTCCAAGCTCGACAGGGCTTGCCAGCGGTTCACTATGCGGCAAAATAGTTCAGCCGTTTGTTGCGCATCATAGAGCGCTGTGTGTGCTTTATTATTGTCCCAATCCAACCCTGCTTTTTTAGCTGCTTTTGCGAGCACAGTTTGGCCATAGGCAAGACCACCAAGAGTGGCTGTGTCAAATGAGCTGAAGGGGTGGAATGGGCTTCTTTTGATATTTGAGCGTTGTAAGGCTGCGTTCAAAAAACTTAAGTCAAAAGCGGGGTTGTGCCCGACCAGAATGGCGCGGGTACATTCATTGCGTTTAACGGCTTCTTTAATCGGTTTGAAAATTTCTTGAAGTGCTTTTTTTTCATCGATGGCCATTCGAAATGGGTGGAAGGGTTTTATGCCTGTAAAATCCAGAGCAGATTGGTCTAATTCAGCATTTTCAAAAGGGAGTATGGCTTTTGAGTGGCTTTCCTTAATGGTGAGTTGCATTTTTTCATCGAATTCAACAATGACGGCAGCAATTTCTAGTAAAGGGTTTTTTTTGGGGTTGAAGCCGGCGGTTTCTATATCTACGATAACAGGAAGGTAGCCGCGAAAACGTTCATTGATTGGCTGTTGTGTTGATTCCATAAAATAGTGTAATGGCTTTATCTGTTTATTGTCAGGTGAAAATGAGTCGGTGTGTCGTCAGGATAAAGTCGAAAAAAATCGTCTTTTGTGCTATGTTACGCATATCTTGATGATATTACATGGAAACTTTTAGGTGTTAGGCAAATGAAAAAAAATAACAAAGAGGTTAGCTGGTTAGCTGGGGGAGTGCTCGCTGTTTTTATGCTGGTTGGTTCCGCTAACGTTTTAGCAGACGATCCGATGGAAGATTGGAACCGTGATGTTTTATCATTCAATGATGGGTTGGATGACTATTTTCTAAAACCGGTCAGTCAAGGTTATCAGTGGATAATGCCTGAGTTTGCAGACACAGGAATCAGTAACTTTTTTAGTAACCTTAGTGATATCGGTGTTTTTGTTAACGATATTTTTCAATTGAAGCTAGAGCAGGGCGGAGCTGATTTTGGACGCTTTTTAGTCAATTCCACTGTCGGTATTGGCGGTTTTATTGATGTGGCAACGATGATCGATTTGCCTAAGCATAAAGAAGATTTTGGCCAAACTCTTGCTTTTTGGGGAGTGCCGTCAGGTCCTTATATGGTTGTACCTCTTTTCGGCTCCTCTACGCCGCGTGGGGTTGTGGGTGCAATCGGTGACATTGCATTACATCCGTTATCTTATATTGGCGTTCCCGGTGCAAGTTTTGGGGCGGGTGCCTTGAATGCGATTGATGTCAGTGCGGATAATTTAAATACGCGTAAAATTGCTGAAGAAGCTGCTCTTGACCGTTATTCATTTTTGAAAGATGCTTATTTGCAAAAACGTCAGTACTTGGTCACAGATGGTGATGTTCCTGATGATTTCGAGGTTTTGATTGATATGGAGTAAGTCAGGCGTAAAATGTTATATCAGGTTATTTCAAAGGGGTGTGTTGGTCGACAATGCACCCCTTTTTTATGGGTGATTTATAATACTTTCCAGGTACATTCTTCGCCTGCATTGAGAGGAATGATTTCATCATTGCCTGCTGGGTAGGTTGCGGGGATTGTCCAGTTCTCTTTTACTAAGCAAAGCGTGGATTGGTTTCGAGGGAGTTGATAAAAATCAGCACCAAAGTGGCTGGCAAACCCTTCTAGTTTATTGAGGGCACCGGCCTGTTCAAAAATTTCGGTATAAAATTCAATAGCGGCATGAGCGGAAAAGCAGCCGGCACACCCGCAGTTGGATTCTTTTCGGTACTGGGGATGTGGGGCGCTATCGGTACCTAAAAAGAATTTAGGATTGCCACTGGTTGCTGCAGCGAGCAGGGCTTGACGATGCGTTTCCCGTTTAATGACAGGTAAGCAGTAATAATGTGGTTTAATTCCGCCGACTAAAAAAACATTTCGATTGAACATTAGGTGTTGTGGGGTGATCGTGGCGGCAATCTGAGAGGATTGTTCTTGGATAAAATGAACGGCCTCTTGTGTTGTAATGTGCTCGAGTATTATGCGTAGGTTAGGGAATTTCTGGGTGAGTGTTGCCAAGTGTCGATCAATAAAAATTTTTTCACGGTCAAAAATATCAATGTCATTATCAGTGACTTCACCGTGGATTAACAACGGAATAGAATGCTTCTGCATGGCGTCTAATAGTGGATATGTTTTTTCTAATTGTGAGATGCCTGATTGAGAGTTGGTCGTAGCGCCTGAGGGATAAAGTTTAAATCCCTTAATGTGCTCACAGTCAGCTGCGTTATGAATTTCTTCGGCTGAGGTTGTGTCGGTTAGGTACAAAGTCATTAAGGGGTTGAAAGCGCTATTTTCTGGAAGCGCATGGAGAATTTCGTTGCGATAATGCAGTGCCTGTGTGACCGTAGTGATGGGTGGGTTCAAGTTGGGCATAATAATGGCCCTTTTAAAGCGTTTAGCCGTGTGCGTGATGACAGTCCGGAGGAGTTGTCCGGACCTGACGTGTACATGCCAGTCGTCGGGCGTGGTGATTGTTATTTTATTCATAAGACTATGTGCTGTTATATTGATGACTGTCGCATGCTTGAGGTGCTGATTTTTAGCTATTGTATCGTATCTCTTGCGAACTTTTGCGGGTCAATTTAAAAGCCCAGAGTAAGGATTTTTAGCTAAGTTTAAACGGAGCAGTACAGGGTATTACCCTCTTAGGGTGTCGGGCGTTACAGAACAAGGAGGGATAGTTAATCTAAGTGATGCTTTCTTTCGATAGTGCTTTGAAAAATATTAAGGTGACTGAATAAATTTCTCGGGGTTAGGCTTGCACGCATAAGCAGTTTAGTCCGAATGAAAGCGGCAACCAGAAACCCGACTATACGTGGACCCCACGTTGGTCTGGTTTCTGATAAAAAAAGAAAGTTATCAACCCAGAGCCATGAGAGTTGTATTGCAAAGAAAACGATAGTGGCTATGGCAGCCCATTTGAAGATATCTGTTGCATCGGAGCGAACACCGCCTTGGTACGTCCAGCAGGCAATATATATGGTTATAAAGGCACTAATCATGATTGCTGTTCCTCATCTGTTATTTTAGGATCACCGAGGTCTTAGTTTGACTTGGTATAATAAAAAATGTTCCTGATTAATATAACTGATTTTAGCTAACAGGCTGTAGGTGAAGTTGAAAAAAATTATTTTTTATTACTGTAGGATTGTTTGTTTTCATGGTGGCGTGAGAGGTAAATCAGTTTTAACTTGTGGTTAGCTATGCTATCATCATGATTTATCAGGGTTTTGATGTTTTTAAAGTGATAAGTGAGTCCCGCCACCTGAACGATTCAATACATGCGTTGTTAGTTTCTCTTTGTTTATTGAGTTTAGAGAAAGACGTTTAATTTAAATTTTGGAGTAACAAATGCCTATTTACGAATATAAATGCCAGTATTGTGGCAATGTTCATGATGCACTACAGAAAATGGATGCGGAACCTTTAACGGACTGTCCGGCTTGTAACGAGTCTGGCTTAAAAAAGATGATTTCAGCGGCTGGTTTTAGGTTGAAGGGTACCGGGTGGTATGAAACTGACTTTAAAGGAAAGTCTAAAACAGAAAAATCGACTGCTGGGCATTCTGCCAGTTGTGCGACAAAATCTGGAGGCTGTGGGCACTAACTTAACGGCGCGTTGCATCACCGTTGAGTGAGCGTGGAGGTTAATCCCATTATTTAGATTGCGTCCAGCTTTTTAAGGTCTGTACTTGCAATATGAAGACTAAAAAAGTAATATCGACGATTTTTTGATTAGGTAAGAGAGCATTATGCGTACCCACTACTGTGGTGAAGTTAACCAGAAACATTTAGAACAGAAAGTAACCGTATACGGGTGGGTGCATCGACGCCGCGATCATGGTGGCGTTATCTTTATTGATCTCAGAGATAGAGAAGGGTTATTACAGATAGTTTTTGATCCGGATTCACCTGAAACATTTACTCTAGGTGAGAGTGTTCGCAGCGAGTATGTTCTTGCTATTGAAGGTATTGTCCGTTCAAGGCCCGAAGGAACCGTGAACCCCAATATGGCAACGGGAGAAGTTGAGGTTTTGGTTACGCAGGCTGAGGTTTTAAATGCCTCTGAGACACCGCCTTTCCCTATTGAAAGTGATATTGAAGTTAATGAAGAAATGCGCTTGCGCTACCGTTATTTAGATTTACGACGAACCGAAATGCTAAATAAAATGCGTTTTCGCCGTGATATTACTAAGTGTTTAAGGAATTTTTTGGATGCCAATCAATTCTATGAGATTGAAACGCCTTACTTAACGAAAGCGACGCCCGAAGGGGCAAGAGATTATATAGTTCCCAGCAGAACCCACGAGGATGCTTTTTTTGCATTACCGCAATCGCCTCAGCTTTATAAGCAGTTGTTGATGATTTCTGGTATGGATCGTTACTATCAAGTCGTTCGTTGTTTTCGTGATGAGGATTTGCGCGCGGACCGCCAACCAGAATTTACCCAGTTAGACATTGAAACGTCTTTTATGAATGAAGGCGAGATCATGGCCATTATGGAGCAAATGATTCGTCATTTGTTTGCTGAGACATTGCATGAGTCCTTGCCAGAATCATTTCCTCAAATGGCTTATGAGGAAGCGATGCGGCGTTATGGGACGGACCGCCCTGATCTGAGGATACCCTTAGAATTAGTCGATATTGCTGACGAAATGAAGGGCGTGGAGTTTAAGGTGTTTTCTGGGCCAGCGAATAACCCTTTAGGGCGAGTGGCGGCATTGAAGTTGCCTCAGGGTGCGAAATTATCGCGTAAAGAAATTGACGGGTTAACAAAATTTGTTGGTATTTACGGTGCGAAAGGGTTGGCCTATATTAAAGTTAATGACCGTGCCGCGGGAATGGCAGGGTTGCAGTCACCTATTTTGAAATTTATTCCCGATGAAGTGGTCGAAAAAGTGTTGCTCAAGGTGGGTGCTGAGACTGGTGACTTAGTGTTTTTCGGTGCAGATAAAACGACGGTTGTTAATGACTCGCTCGGTGCATTGCGCGTTAAACTTGGCAATGATCATGGTTTAATTGAAGGCAAGTGGAAGCCGGTGTGGATTGTAGATTTTCCAATGTTTGAGCGTTCTGATGAAAAGGAAAACTGGCATGCTATTCACCACCCCTTTACGGCACCGAGTTGTGACCGTGATGTGATGCTTGAGAATCCAGGTGAGGCTTTATCTAAAGCGTATGATCTGGTTTTGAATGGCAGTGAAGTGGGAGGCGGTTCTATTCGTATCCACAACAGTGAGATGCAGCAAACTGTATTTAACTTATTAGGCGTTGGTGCAGAAGAGGCGCAGGAGAAGTTTGGTTTCTTGCTTGATGCCTTGAAGTTTGGTTGTCCTCCGCATGGAGGGATTGCTTTTGGGGTCGATCGATTGGTTATGTTGATGACGGATTCAGCATCTATTCGTGATGTTATTGCTTTTCCTAAAACCCAAACTGCGGCATGTCCGCTCGTCAACGCGCCGGCTCCAGTGAGTGATAAGGATTTGAAAGAGCTTGGTATTAAGTTGCGAACTAAGCCGGTATTAGAAAGTGTTAAGGATAACTAAGTCAAATGACAACTTTAGCCCGCCCTATTCAAGATTATGCATTGTTGGATGACTCGGAATGTGAAGAACGCATTGTTCTTGCTAAGAAGAAACTCGGGCGTCGTTGTGTTATTTTGGGGCACCATTATCAACGTGATGAGGTGTTTAAGTTTGCAGATTTTTCTGGAGATTCGCTGAAGTTATCAAGAAATGCAGCAAAATCAGAAGCAGACTATATTGTCTTCTGTGGTGTTCATTTTATGGCAGAGGTGGCTGATATTTTGTCTCGGCCGGAACAAATTGCAATTCTCCCTGATTTAGCAGCGGGTTGTTCGATGGCTGATATGGCTAACGAATCTAATGTGCAAAAATGCTGGGATGAGTTAGCCGCTATTATTGATGTAGAGTCTACCGTTACGCCTATTACTTATATTAACTCAGCGGCTGACCTTAAGGCGTTTTGTGGCCAGCATGAAGGGATTGTCTGTACGTCATCAAATGCCAAAAAGATATTAGAGTGGAGCTTTTCGAAACGGGAAAAAGTGTTGTTTTTCCCCGATCAGCATTTGGGGCGTAACACGGGCTTTGATATGGGGATTCCTTTGGAGGAAATGGTTCTGTGGGATTTTAGAAAGCCGCAGGGTGGACTTACTGTCGAGCAGATTAAAAAGGCTAAGATTATTCTTTGGAGTGGTTTTTGCTCGGTTCATCAGGTTTTTCAACCGGAGCATATTGACGACTTTCTTAAGCGGTATCCAGAGACTAAGGTCATTGCCCATCCCGAAGCCAGTTATGAAGTGTGTCGTAAAGCAGATTACATCGGTTCAACAGAAACAATCCTTAAAATTGTTAAAGAAGCGGAGCCTGATACGCGCTGGTTGGTTGCAACGGAATTGAATTTAGTTAATCGTTTGCACGAAGAATGCAAAGATCAGGGAAAAAATGTACATTTTATGTCGTCTACGGTCAGTATGTGCTCGACTATGTTTAGAACCGATCCGCAACATTTAGCGTGGGTTTTAGAGAATTTAGTGGCGGGGCATGTTGTCAATCAAGTTACGGTTCAAGAACCCAAGGCTGCGCTTGCTAAAAGAGCATTGGATAATATGCTTTCGGTTGTTTAGGCAACCCATTACGCAGCGTTTGTTAGTTACTTTATTTGGGCTGTTTTTATCATTTCTTTATGGGGTGCAAGACGGCTTCATCTGATTATATTTTGTTGAGTATATAGTAATAGTATGGTGTAATGAGAGTTTTACTTGTCTCCTCGCAAATTACAGATTGTTAGTGGTTGTTTGCAGAAAAGACAAACAGCAATTTATCTTTCAACACATTAAATTATTATGCATTTTACTCTTGATAAAGGCCTTGACTTGCCAATAACAGGTGCGCCTGAGCAGGTCATTCAAAAAGGAAATAAGATTGGGTCGGTGGCCATTTTGGGATCTGATTATATTGGCATGAAGCCAACAATGATGGTTGCAGAAGGCGATGTTGTTAAGTTAGGCCAGCCCTTATTTGAAGATAAAAAAAACCCGGGTGTTTTTTTTACTTCTCCCGGTGCCGGTAAGATCAAAGCCATTAATCGAGGCGCAAAGCGAGTACTTCAATCGGTTGAGATTGAATTAAAGGGTACCGCTCAGGTTACTTTTGAAAAGTATACGTCAGAACAGTTAGTTGCGCTAACGATCGAACAGGTGAAAGATAATCTGACTCAGTCAGGGTTATGGACAGCCTTTAGAACAAGGCCTTACGGCAAGATTCCTGCAGTGTCGAGTAGTCCTAATTCAATTTTTGTAACGGCTATTGATACGAATCCTTTAGCCGGAAACCCTGAGGTGGTTATAAAAGGGCGTGAAGATGATTTTAATAATGGTTTGTCAGTTATTTCCAAATTAACTGATGGTCAAGTTTTTCTTTGTAAAGCACCTGATGCAGTTATACCTCAACTCACTGATGACAAAATTGTAGCAGCTGAGTTTTCAGGGCCTCATCCTGCCGGATTAGCAAGTACCCATATCCATTATTTGGATCCAGTTAATATTGATAAATTTGTTTGGCATCTGAGTTACCAGTCCGTTTTAGCGATTGGTGCTTTATTTACTACCGGTAAGTTGAATGTTGAACGAGTGATCGCTTTAGCGGGACCTTCAGTAAAAAAACCACGGTTATTAAGAACACGTGTGGGTGCTAATATCAATGATTTGACGACCGATGAGTTAGCAGATGGTGAAAATAGAGTCATTTCAGGTTCAGTGCTTTATGGGCGTAATTCACATGACTGGGCCAGTTATTTAGGCTACTACAATGATCAGGTTTCAGTGCTTAAAGAAGGGCGAGAGCGTGAGTTTTTTGGTTGGATTGTTCCCGGTAAAAATAAATTTTCAGCAATCAATATTTATACCTCAAGTCTTGACCGGGATACTGGACGTCAATTTCCATTAACAACAACTAAAAACGGCAGTCCGCGTGCGATTGTTCCTATTGGTGTTTTTGAGGCAGTTATGCCGCTTGATATTTTATCGACTCCCTTGTTAAAAGCACTCGTTGTCGGAGATAGCGACCAGGCTCAACTGTTGGGATGTTTGGAGTTAACAGAAGAAGATCTTGCGCTTTATACTTTTGTGGATCCGGGTAAACATGATTTTGGACCGGTATTACGGTCAAACTTAACTAAAATTGAGAAGGAAGGGTAATGGCGGCGACAAGAAAGTTTTTAGATAAAGTCGAGCCGCATTTCACCGAGGGTGGTAGGTTACAGACTTATTATGGCCTCTATGAAATGGTGGATACATTTTTGTATACCCCATCAGATGTTACACAAGGGGCGACACATGTACGAGATGGTAATGACCTGAAAAGAACCATGACCTATGTTGTTTTAGCGACCATGTTGTGTGTCATGATGGCTTGGTATAATACCGGTTATCAAGCCAATATTGCGTTAGAGTCTATGGGCAAAGCCAGTATTGATGGCTGGCGAGATTATATAATGAGTTCCTTAGGTTATAACTCCAGTAATCCATTGTCATGCATGGTTCACGGGATGCTTTATTTCTTCCCTATTTATATAGTAACGCTTGCAGTAGGTGGTATTTGGGAAGTTATATTCGCAACTGTAAGAAAACATGAAGT
>MPSY01000001.1:18179-75861 GCA_001901525.1 Methylococcales bacterium OPU3_GD_OMZ
TTTGGTATGGCTTATATGGCAACAGATCCTGTTTCTGCTTCGATGACAAATACGGGTCGTTGGTTCTACGGGGGGCTCATTGGTGTCATGGTGGTTCTGATTCGGGTCGTGAATCCCGCTTTTAGTGAGGGGATGATGTTAGCGATTTTGTTTTCTAATATGTTTGCTCCGATTATTGATTATTTTGTGATTCAAGCCAATATAAGCAGAAGGATTAAGCGTCATGTCTAATGATAATAAAGATCAAAATGATCTAAATACCTCTCCAATAGCATCTGGATTTAGTGCTTATAAAGAACGCGTATTGGCATTAGGTAACGATAGTTTAGAAAAAACTATTGCGGTTGCTTTAGCACTATGTTTGGTTTGTGCGGTCTTTGTGTCGCTATCAGCGGTGGGTTTAAAACCACTGCAAATATACAATAAAGCATTGGATATGAAAAAAAATATCCTTGATGTGGCTGGTTTACTTGAAGAAGATACAAATATTGACCAAGCGTTCGAAACCCAAATCGAGGCTAAAATTGTAGACTTAAAAACAGGTGATTATGACGATTCAATTAATGTCGTCACCTTTGACCAGCGTAAGGCGGCTAAAGACCCACAGCAAAATGTGGCTATTGCACGTCAAGCAGATATAGCGAGTATTAAAGTAAAATCCAAAAAAGCTAAAGTTTATTTGGTTAAAAAAGATGGGCAAATCAGCAGTATTATTTTACCGGTTCACGGTTACGGATTGTGGTCTACCATGTATGGTTTTTTAGCGCTTGATGCGGATGGTCAGACGGTTCAAAGTATTAATTTTTATGATCAGGCAGAGACACCGGGTTTAGGGGGGGAAGTTGTTAATCCGGCTTGGCGTGCCCTCTGGAAAGGGAAGCAACTTTACAATGCGGAATCAATTCCAGTTTTACGACTTGTAAAAGGAGTTGTAGATGTTTCAAGGCCTGGGGCTGAACATCAAGTTGATGGGTTAGCAGGAGCGACCTTGACCAGTAACGGTGTATCTAATTTGATACGTTATTGGATGGGTAATGAAGGATTTGCACCTTATTTAAATAAGGTCAGAACAACTAAGGGTAAGGAAGGCGTATGAAGGCTGAAACTAAAAAAGTACTCGTCGATCCGTTAGTCGACAATAATCCTATTACATTACAAGTTCTTGGAATTTGTTCTGCGCTAGCGGTCACATCACAGATGAAAACATCGATCATTATGGCCATTGCGTTAACGGTTGTTGTCGCTTGTTCCAGTGCCGCGATTAGTATGGTGCGAAACCATATTCCCAGCAGTATTCGGATTATTGTTCAGATGACAATTATTGCTTCATTAGTAATCGTTGTTGATCAAATTCTGAAGGCATTTGTTTATGACGTGAGTAAGCAATTATCTGTTTTCGTTGGGTTGATTATTACTAACTGTATTGTGATGGGGCGTGCTGAAGCATATGCCATGAAAAACTCCCCATGGGATAGTTTCGTGGATGGGATTGGGAATGGCTTAGGCTATAGCTTGATTCTATTAATTGTTGCTTTTTTTAGAGAATTACTCGGTGCGGGTAAATTGTTTGGTATAGAAATTTTAAAATTGACTAAAGACGGCGGTTGGTATGAACCCAATGGTTTAATGCTATTGCCACCCAGTGCATTTTTTATTATTGGTTTGATTATCTGGGCTTTTAGATCATGGAAACCCGCGCAAGTAGAAGCTGCGGATTTTAAAATTTCATCCATTGCCCACGGTGAAGGAGGGCATCACTAATGGAAGCTTATATAAGTCTTTTTGTTAAAGCGGTTTTTATAGAAAATTTAGCACTGTCTTTTTTTCTGGGAATGTGTACATTCTTAGCCGTTTCTAAGAAAATATCTACAGCGATGGGCTTGGGTGTTGCGGTTATGGTCGTCCAAACACTGACGGTGCCCGCCAATAACTTTATTTATAACGCCCTGTTAAAAGAAGATGCCTTGTCATGGATAGGGGTCACGGGTGTTGATTTAAGTTTCTTAGCCTTGCTAAGTTTTATTGGCATTATTGCTGCAATGGTACAAATTCTTGAAATGATTCTGGATAAGTATTTTCCGGCCTTATTTCATGCATTAGGTATTTTCTTACCACTGATTACCGTAAACTGCGCCATTTTAGGGGGTAGCTTATTCATGCTTGAACGCGACTACGACTTTGGTGAAAGTGTTGTTTATGGTGTCGGTAGTGGTTTAGGTTGGGCGCTTGCTATCGTCGTCATGGCGGGTGTACGTGAAAAACTAAAATACAGTGATATTCCAGAGGGCTTAAGAGGTCTTGGGATTACATTTATTACAGCTGGTTTGATGTCACTTGGCTTCATGGCCTTCTCTGGAATTCAACTCTAAAAGGTATAGAAATGCTGGAAATTGCATTAGGCGTTTTATTATTTACAGTAATTGTAATTGCACTTGTTTTCGTCATTGTTGGCGCCAAAAGTAAGCTCGTTTCATCAGGTGATGTCGAGATTTTAATTAATAATGAAAAAACCATTCATGTGCCCGCCGGGGCTAAGCTATTATCAGCATTAGCTGATCAAGGCTTATTTGTTCCCTCTGCTTGTGGTGGTGGTGGAACCTGCGCACAATGTAAAGTAAAAATTCATGAAGGTGGTGGTGAGATTTTAGCGACTGAAACGTCCCATATCACTAAAAGAGAAGCTGCTGAAGGTGATCGTTTATCTTGCCAGGTAACCGTAAAACAAGATATGAAAATACATGTTGAGGAAGATGTATTTGGCGTTAAAAAATGGGAGTGTAAAGTTAGATCCAATAATAATGTCGCGACCTTTATTAAAGAATTAGTTCTGGAATTACCGGCCGGTGAAAATGTTGATTTTAGAGCCGGGGGTTACATTCAAATAGAGTCGCCCGCTTATTTAGCGCATTATAAAGATTATGATATTGGTGAAAAATTCCGTGAGGATTGGGATAAGTTTAATTTATGGCGATTCACATCGGATGTAAAAGAGCCGTCTTTACGGGCCTACTCAATGGCAAACTATCCCGACGAGAAAGGCATTATTATGCTTAACGTCAGGATAGCAACGCCGCCACCGGGTGCCTCTGATGATATTCCGCCTGGCATCATGTCTTCTTATATTTTTAATTTAAAAGAAGGTGATTCTTGTACCATTTCGGGTCCATTTGGTGAGTTTTTTGCTAAAGAAACTGAAAATGAAATGATTTTTGTGGGCGGGGGCGCGGGTATGGCTCCCATGCGTTCACATATTTACGACCAATTGAGACGGATTAATACGAACCGAAAAATGTCCTTCTGGTACGGTGCCCGTAGTGTTAAAGAAATGTTTTATGTGGATGATTTTAACGTGCTGGCAAAAGAAAATGAAAATTTTGAATGGCATTGCGCATTGTCGGATCCGACTGCTGAAGATAATTGGGACGGTTATACCGGCTTTATCCATAATGTATTGTTAGAAAATTATTTAAAAGACCACCCCGCTCCGGAAGATTGTGAGTTCTATATGTGTGGTCCTCCGATGATGAATACAGCGGTTATTAATATGTTGGAGAATTTAGGTGTGGAAAGTGATCATATTATGTTGGATGACTTTGGTGGTTAGTCATTTTTTTTAATATAGCTTTATTTTTTAAACCTTATGTTCTTTAAGGAATTAAAACGAGGAAAAGGTGCTGCCTTTCTCCTCGTTTTTTTATTAGTAGGTTGCGAGCAAACAGGAGTCGTTCAGTCGGTATACCGTGTTGACTACCGTGATTCGACAATGGGTACCCGCTTTACTATTAAAATACCTCAACTTCCAGATAATGTTGAATCTCAGGCATTAAAGCATTCCATTAAGCTAAGATTGGATGAATTAGACAGCCAATTTTCAACCTATAAAGCTGATTCTGAAATTTCCAGAATCAATGCACAGGGCAGTGGTGACTGGATATCAGTTACGCCTTCTTTTGGCAAAGTTATGACGGAGGCATTAAGGATAAATAAATTATCACAGGGTGCTTTTGACCCAACCATCGGGCCGCTAGTTAATCTATGGGGTTTTGGGCCTGACCCTTCTATGACGGAGGTCCCTGATGGAGAAACAATTAAGAACCTTTTGTTGGTAACAGGCACTGAAAATATTTTATGGGATTCGGAGCGATTACGAGTTAAAAAATTAAAAGAGAATATATTTCTTGATTTTTCAGCCTTGGCAAAGGGCTATGCTGTTGACGAGGTTGCTCGATTACTTGAAAACCAGAAGATCAACGATTTTATGGTTGAAATTGGTGGGGAATTGCGGTTAAAGGGTGTCAATAGTACCGGTGATTTTTGGCGCATCGCGGTTGAAAAACCAACCATTGACCAGCGGATGATACAACAGGTTTTAGCGGTTAGTGATAGCGGTATTGCTTCATCGGGTGATTATCGTAATTACTTTGAGAAAGAAGGTGCGCGATATTCGCATACAATCGACCCTAGAACAGGCTATTCAATTAAGCATGCCGTTGTTTCCGTTACCGTTTTGCATGATTCAACCATGACAGCGGATGCTTTTGCGACTACATTTATGGTACTTGGTGAAGAAAAAGGGTTAGAATTAGCCAAAGAGCAAAATTTATCGGTATTATTTATTTTAAAAACTGACGAAGGATTTGTGGAGCGCAGTACGTCACAATACCAATTAATAGAACAGGTGCATTAATGAGTATTTTTATTATTACCTTTTTTTTCATGTTGACCATTGTTTTAATCATGGCGGTAGGGGTTATTTTTGGTCGACAAGCAATTAAAGGCTCTTGCGGTGGTGCCAATAATGGCAATTGTGTGTGTTTGAAGAAATGTGCAAAAAGAAAGAAGTTAGAGGCTGATAGCGCTTAATAAAGTCTTTTAAGACTAGGTGTTTTTTAATTAATTAGCAAAATTCATTGATTATAATTCTGAGCAAAGAATTATTTCATTAGATTCTGGAGGTTTCAATGCTAACTAAAATTAAAGTTTCAGATTATATGAGTACGACCCTAGTGACATTTACAGAATCAACCAATATATTTGAAGCCATTAAAACGATGGTTAAAGCTAGGATAACGAGTGCACCGGTCCTTAATGAGACGGGTCAGATTGTTGGCATATTTTCTGAAAGAGATTGTATGAATATTGCCATTGATGCAACTTATAATCAGGTCATGGGCGGCAGTGTGGGCGAATACATGAGTTCTGACGTTGTAAGCATTAAGGCAGAGTCCAGTATTCTTGAAGTTGCCAATCAATTTAATGGTTCTAATATTCGAAGTTTCCCTGTTTATGATGATAACGGGTTTGTTGGCATTATTAGCCGAACGGATGTTTTGAGGGCCATTGCGGCTTTCTAATTACAGTTGTTTATGTGATAAATTAGTTCACAACGGCTGTGTGAAGGCTTGTGGATAACGCCGACATAGCGGTGTTAAGTTATTATCATGCCAGCGGTTCTTGAGGGCTTGTGTTTTTTTGTACAATTTGTTAACAGCACTTTGCAGTCATTGTGATTATTGATTTTAGTCGCGGTAGTCCCATAGCCGTGTACTAAGCGTGTTGGCCTGGTTGATAAATTGAGTTTAACCTTTCTGTTGTTATCCTATATCAAGGTGTTCGTTGGTATTTTTTTCAGCCCTGCAGTCAATACCTGCCTAGTTTTTAAGCCACTGAGATTGTTTGGCTAGACTTCATCGGACCAGAAAGTTGTCTGCAATTGAGTTAGTCAGAATGGGATTCGTTTTAAATCACACTCAGGCGCTAATTCACGGGCTAAGTGCAATATTTCATATTAGCGGTTGCTATAATCCTTTATAATTATTTTTTATTTTTACGGTCTGAGGAAGGAAGTCAGCATGAAACAAGTTTCTGTAGTATTAAGCATTTTATTTTTTATTTTTATGTCTACGGCACAGGCTCATGGGCCTGTACGTGGCAAACTAACAGCCAAGGTTAAAATTAATGCACCTGCTGAGAAAGTTTGGGCGATTATAAAGAATTTTGATGATATGAGTTGGCACCCATCAATTGCAGGCACTGACGCTAAAGGCGGCAATAAGAAAAAAGCGACTCGGATACTTACGTTGAAAGGCGGGGGTACTATTACTGAACAATTAAAAGCCTATAAAGCCGATAAAATGTCGTATAAATATAAAATTACGGACATGAGTACGGTTAAAACAATTACCCATGCAGGTAAAGACGAAATCGTTCCGGTATTGCCTGTGAGTAATTATGCTGCAACCCTTTCTGTTAAAGGAAAAGGCGGGAGTTCAGAAGTTAAATGGGTTGCGACTTATTACCGTGGTTATTTGAATAATAATCCACCCAGTGAATTAAATGAGGATGCAGCTGATAAAGCAGTCACGGCTGTTCTTAAAGCTGGATTAGCAAATTTATTAGGTAAATTTCAATCAGGCGCTAAAGATTCAGCGATTAAATTTAAAGTAAAACGATAACTATTCACATGTCACTCAGGAATTTATTGGCATGATAACGGTACTTAAATTAGATTTATTTAATAATTCTAAAGTGTCAATAAATTCTAAGATGACAAGGTATGGTGTCATTGTTTTACTGGTTTTAGCAGGGGTGCCATCTTTAGCTGTCGCGGCATCTTTTGCCTTTATTTCCAATCAATTGGATAATAATGTTTCAGTGATTGACACAGCAAGTAATGAAGTGATTGAAACAGTTACGGTAACAGGTAAGCCTGTTGGCGTTGCCGTTAATAGGCAAAAATCACAAGTGTATATCAGCACGCCGATAGGGAATGGTTTTAGCGTTCTCGATGCTAATAACTTTAAAATTAAACGCAAGGTCACGACCAGTAATGGCGCTTTGGGGATTGTCAGTGATAACCAAGGCGAACGTGTTTTTGTGGCCGATTGGTATGAAAATAATATTGCCGTTTTTGAGACTAATGATTTTGAGTTATTAACGACGATTTCCGTTGGTCAATCCCCTTCGGGCATGGCTGTCAGTCCAGATGACCGGTGGCTTTATGTCGCTAACCGTGTTGACAACAGTGTTTCCCAAATTGACCTGAACACCTTTAAGATAAGGAATACAACTAAGGTTGGCACGCATCCATTTGGTCTGACCCTTGACCAGAACGGGCAGCGAATTTATGTTGCTAATGTCGAGAGCGATGATGTCTCAATTTTAACAACAGCAGGCTTAAAAAGAGTGGGTAAAGTTCAGGTTGGCAGTCGTCCTTATGCCAGTGCTTTAGCATTGCAAGACACTTTATTATTTGTTACCAACCAAGATGACACCACTGTTTCAGTGATTGATACCCAGACGTTGACAGAAATAAAACAAATTGAAGTGGGTGAAAAACCGGAAGGTATTAGCACGCACCCTGATGGCGAGCGGGTCTATGTTGCGAATTGGTATGATGGTACTGTTACCGTGATCGATGCCAAGACCTTAACCGTTGTAACAACGATTAAAACCGGGGATGGAAGTCGGGCTTTTGGACAATTTATTACTGAAATTCAATAACAAATTTTAAGGAACTGAGATGGCTGAAACAATAGATGAATTAACCGTTAATTATATGGATGGTGAGATTCAAACCGTTAAAGAACTGGATAAGAAGGTATTAAGTAAAGGTGCGTGGTCAACGATAATATACCGTTATCAAGATTGGAATCGTAGCGCAGAAGAATACGGTCCTGATAAGTATACGATTCGTCGTTACCAAAAAAGAAATGGCGAATATCAGCAGAAATCAAAATTTAATATTTCCAGTGAGAAACAGGCTAAGGAAGTTATCGAGGCACTTTCTACCTGGATAGAGAAGACCTGATTCACAACTCAGTCGTTAGTTAATCCAGCCAGTGGATAATATGTTCTTCAACAGAATGGACTTGAGATTCTTTCATGGCATAACTGCGTATTGAAACACCGGCATCGTGAACAGATTCTTTATGATTTGAAATTAAAGGGTGCCAATCTGGGAGCTTTTCGCCGTCAGCTAATAATTTATAGGCACAGGTTGAGGGCAGCCAGGTATATTCACTGAAATTATGCTGTTTCAGGTTAAGGCAGTCGGGCACTAAATCAGTTCGTTCGGAATATCTTGTGCAGTTACATTTATCAAGATTGATGAGATCACAAACAACACTGGTATAAAATATTTCACCGGTGTATTCGTCTTCCAGTTTATGTAAACAGCATTTACCACATGAGTCACATAAAGACTCCCATTCGTCGTGAGTCATTTCAGACAGTTCTTTTTCTTCCCAGAAGGCTTTTTGAGTCATAAGTCGATAAGATAACGGTGATTAAAATAAATCCCAAATGGGTTTAATGTCACGGGGAAGTGGGGCTAAACGACCGAGTTCAACCCACTTGTTTTTATCAGAGTGAAAGTCTGATCCAACAGAGCCATAAAGGTCAAACGTGAGTGCAAATTGGCCTGCCCTGCGTATGTCATCCGGATTGTTATTGCCAGTGACGACTTCAATACCGATCCCACCGGCCAGTTTGAATGCGGTTAAAAATCTTTTTAACCAGCTATTAGTTAGTTTATACCGTAAAGGATGAGCAATAATGGCATGGCCGCCAGAATCGCTAATCCAGTTGATTGCGGTTTCTAATTCAATCCAAGAGGTACTGACAAAAGCCGATTTACCAGCACCCAAATATTTATCAAATGCATTTTGAAAAGAGCTGACATGATTTTCTTCTAATAAGAATTGGGCGAAATGAGAACGCGTAATCATACCGTGACCTGCTTTTTTTAACACGTAATCCATTGCGCCGGGAATTCTTCTTTTGGCGAGTTTTAAAGCAATTTTTTCCGCGCGCTCTAATCGGGTTTGACCTAATAATAAAGTCCCGCTTTGCAGAGCGCAGGCATCGGGGTCAATATTAATACCCACAATGTGAAAACAACGATTATTCCACGTAGTGGACAGTTCAATACCGTTGATTAAGGTTAAATGGCTGGTTTTGGCGTAAATACCGGCTTCGGTTAAGCCCGCCGTGGTGTCATGATCAGTGAGTGCTAAGTGACTGACTTGTTGTGATTGGGCGCGTGTTATTAGGTCCTTGGGGGATAAGGCACCGTCAGAGAAATTGGAGTGACAGTGCAAATCAATCTTAAAGGTCATTGTAGTTCACCGTATAACTTAGCATAGAGTCCTTTTTGGTTAATCAGTACATCGGGGTGGCCTTGTTGACAAATTTGGCCATTTTCAAAGACATAAACGTGATCTGCTTGTTTTACGGCGCTCAGTCGATGGGCAATAATGATAGTTGTTCGGTTCTTTAAAAATCCTTTTAGTGCATTGTGTAAATCATTTTCAACCTTGCTATCAAGCGCAGAGGTGGCTTCGTCTAAAATGACAATGTTGGGCTTAGAAAGAACCATACGGGCAATAGCCAGACGTTGTCGCTGTCCACCTGATAACTTTAAACCTTGACGACCTACCGGGGTATCAAGTTTTTGGGTAAGACCTTTAACAGTGGTCTTGAGTTGAGAAATTTCTAAAGCTTCCCATAATTCGGCATCATGATAGTCGTGGCCTAAGGTAAGATTAGCTCTGATCGTATCATTAAAAAGAATTGGATTTTGTAAGACAGTGACTACGTTTTCTCGAATGGTATTAAGTCCGATCTGGCTCATGGCGACACCATCATAGTATATTTGCCCTTGAATGGTCGGGTATAGCCCAATGAGGATTTGAATTAAGGTTGATTTTCCACCGCCACTCGCACCAACCAGCGCAACTTTGTGTCCTGCCGGAATGTGAAGATTAACGCCATTTAAGATAGGTTGGGAGGCGGTGTAATGAAAGTGCAGGTTTTCAATAGTAAGGCTGGAAGTGTGATTTTTGGAGAAAGGGTTTCTACTTTCTACAATAATGGGTTCTTGTATTAAATTGCTTAGGTTGTTGAGGCGTAATAAGGCAGCTTTGGCACTAAAATAAGCGTATTGAATGCCGAGTATTTCCTGAATGGGTCCCATCATGAGCCAGAGGTAACCAAAGACGGCAAGCATTTGACCAATGGAAAGTCCTGAATATAAAACCATTAACATTGATAGGGCACGAAAAATATCAAAGCCAAATAAGAAAATTATAAAGCTGAGCCGGTTTGCAGCATCGTTTTTCCATGCAAATGTGGTTGCGGTTGTTTTAACGGTATAGGCTGTTTTTTTGAGTTCATTAAAATAATGCTGATCACGGTTACTGGCACGGATTTGGTGAATGGCTTCCAAGGTATCTGTTAAAGATTGCTGGAATAGGCTGATGGCCGTATTTTCATTAGTTTTTAAGGCTTTTATTCGTTTACCTGCTAAGCGCGTGAAATAAATAACAATGGGATTAAGCAGTAAAATAAATAAGCCGAGTTGCCAGTGAATCCATAACAGAATGATAGCGATACCGGTAATGGATAATATTGAAATTAGCAATTTACTGACCGTGGAACCAATGAATGCATCGAGTGTTTCTAGGTCAGTTACTAAATGGGAAATGACGCGTCCAGAACCCAGGGTCTCGTATTCTTTCATTGAGACTTTTTGTAGTGCATGTATAAGCCGGCAACGTAAATGAAAAATGATATCTTTTGAAATTAAGACAAAACAGCGACTTTGTAGAATGGCAAAGCCGGTAGAAATAAGTCGAAGAATTAGACTCATCACTAAGATAGTGACAATGTAAAGCGTAGGATTATGCCACGGTTCCGGAAGCAGTTGATTCAGCGTTGTTAGGGTAATGCCGGGTTTGTTGAGTAAGATCTCATCCACCAACAAGGGCATAAGTAGAGGGATTGGAACACTGGCAAGGGTGGCCAATATGGCCATGAAATGGGCGCTGATTAATTTTGATTTATGCGTGAGAGCCAGTTGATAAATATCGGACCAGGTAATATTTTTGGGTTTTAGGTTGAAAGGCAGGGTAGTCACGTCGAGCAGCTAGGTGTATTGATAAGGATGGTAAAAAGACCGGTTGAAATAACCCTCATTTTATCATGAGTCAGCGTCAATAGGGGGTTGTTGTGGCCCTTCCCGGTTGACTCTTAAAGGGTCGCCGATACGTAATACACCGGTATTATCATGTATTGCATTTTGGCCAAAAAACACTTGATTGTGCCATTTTCGGAGTCGATTCAGTGTTGATAAAGGCTCTTTTCCCATTAAACCCGTTGTGGTGTCAATGGTTGTAATAGCACAGCGCGAGCAAGGTTTAGGGAGTCTGAAAGAAATTTCACCTAACTGGATTTCACGCCAAAAATCTTCTGCATAGCCGGGACAATTGGTAATGACCAAGTTGGGCCTAAATCGTGACATAGGGAGTGAAAGGTTCATGGCTGAATTTAAGCTGGTTAAGGAACTGTCCGAGATTAATAAAAAAGGAAAGCCATCGGAAAAGTAAATTTGGTCAGAGGGCGTGCCAAAATTTTGATCGATAAGGCGGGTATGATGTTGGGGTTGATAGACTAATTGGCAAGCACAATTCAAAACGTCGCTCAGCCATTCATCAGCGGTCTTTGAGACCCGCCAGCTCATACATTGATCGTTCCAAATTGAAACAGCCCGTTCTTCTTCTTTTTTTGGTGCTAAGGCGAGAGTTAGGTTTTCAACGCCGTTAGCGGATAATATTAATTGATGCTCAGTAATAGCTGTTTCTATGAGCGACATTTGGGGGAGTTGACGTTGACTTAAAAAGCGCCCTTTTTGATCAACAAGCATCCATTGACGGTCATATTGTAAACCGCGTGGGGTTACCGGCCATTGATTAACCGATATACCTGCTAAGGATTTGATCGGGTAGAGCGTTATTTGATCAAGGTAGGGGGCTTGCATAGTGTGACCGTATCCTATTAAAACAAATCAGTTGTTTAGCATAGACTAATTTTGCGATTAAGAATAAATATCGGTTTATAATTTCTTGTAATTTTAGTAAACGAATAAGGCATAATAGCCAGCCTAAGTGGTAATGACCGGTGGGCGTTTACGGAAAATGTATTACGGTCAATGGGGGGTCAATGTTTTGAATTTTAATAAATCACGCATTATGAATTTTTTTACTAAACACCTGTTTTGTTTGTCGTTGATTTTTATATTGATTCCGTTTAATGCTTTCAGCGCGCATACTGACCTTATTGAAGTTGTCTATGTTTCGCAAGAACAGTTCCGTAAGCCGGCCTTATCAAATCTTGACACTATTCCTAAGGATGACGGCTTGCAGGGAGCTTTGTTAGCCATTCAAGATAACAATACAACTGGAAAATTTACCGGGCATAATTTTGTTCTCATTGAAAAGAAATGGCCTGAAAGTAGTGTCAGTGACGCCGATATCCATACCTTTATTGAAAATAAATCGTTGCTTGTGGCGGCACTGGATGATAACGCCTTAGCGCGTATTAAGCCGTTAGCTGCTGCGCAATCTGCGCTTATTATGGATGTAGTTTCACGTGCGGATAGTTTCCGTCAACAAGGGTGTGGTGATCATTTGTTTCATATTGCACCCAGTCGAGCCATGCGGGCAGATGCACTGGCCCAGTATTTATTAAAGAAACGTTGGAGGAGATGGTTTTTAGTCTTGGGGCCAACTGACGAGGATAAGCTTTTTGCTCAAGCCCTGAGGCGAGCAGCCAAGCGCTTTGGCAGTACTATTGTCACTGAGAAAACATGGGTGCATGATTATGATGCGCGAAGAACCGCACAAGGAGAAGTGCCTGTCTTTACTCAGGGTGTCGACTATGATGTTTTGGTGGTGGCCGATGAACAAGGTCTTTTTGGTGAGTACTTAAGTTACCGAACCTGGAAGCCCAGACCTGTTATAGGAACACAGGGGTTGGTGCCTACTGCATGGCATAGAACCCATGAGCAGTGGGGTGCTGTGCAAATACAAAATCGTTTTAAAGCACAATCAGGGCGGCGGATGACAGAAAAAGATTATGCGGCCTATTTAGCTATTCGTAGTTATGGGGAGGCGATTATTAGAACAGGTTCAGGTGATCCAGAGCAAATTAAGGCTTATTTGCTCGGTGATCAATTCACCTTACAGGGTTATAAAGGCAAGCCTTTATCATTTCGATCATGGAATGGTCAATTAAGGCAACCCGTTCTGTTAGCAGCGGCCCGCTCTATGGTTGCCACAGCGCCGATTGCAGGTTTTTTACATCCCGTTACTGAGCTTGATACGTTAGGTTATGATCACAGAGAAACACAATGCGATGAATAGAGGAATGATAAGCGGGGTTCGTTTTATATTATTGTTAGGGGCATTGTCTGGGCTCAACTCAGTAGCGGCTGAGACTATTTATGTTACCCTTGAAAAAGATAATGCAGTGGCAATCGTTGACCCTGAGCAGGGGGTGTTATTAACGATTATTCCCGTTGGGCAACGACCGCGTGGTATCGTGTTAAGCCATGATCAGAGTCAGTTATATGTTGCAACCAGTGATGATCATGTGATTCAGGTCATTGATGTGAAAACGTTAAGTCCTGTAGGCATTTTACCTTCGGGAGATGACCCGGAAACCTTTGCCCTGCATGCTAAAGATGAGGTTCTTTTTGTTTCTAATGAAGATGACAGTTTAGTCTCTGTTGTTGATGTTAATAAGAAGCAAGTGATTCATTCCGTAGGCGTGGGCGTCGAACCGGAAGGGATTGCAGTGAGTCCTGATGGCCAGTGGGTAGTGAGTGCCTCAGAAACCACCAATATGATTCATTGGATAGACGCTGCTAGTTATGAGGTGATTGATAATACTTTGGTCGACCCGAGACCGCGCGGGGTTTCTTTTACAGCCGATAGTCAATATCTATGGGTGACATCAGAGCTGGCAGGAACCGTTACTATTTTGGATGTTAACAGTCGCCAAATTATAAAAACAATTACCTTGGCTGTTCCCGGCTTAAATGCTGACCGTAATCAACCGGTCGGTGTCTTGGTTGATCCCGAGATGCGTTGGGCTTATGTGGCTATGGGACCGGCCAATCGTGTTGCCGTTATTAATGCAAAAACCTATGCAATAGAAGATTATCTCTTGGTCGGTGAGCGTGTTTGGAATTTAGCTTTTTCACCGGATCATCAGCGCCTTTACAGTACTAACGGGGTCAGTAATGATGTTTCTATCATTGACTTAACGCGTCATAAAGTGACCAAGTCAATTAAAGTCGGGCATTTTCCTTGGGGGCTTGCAGTAAAACCATGACCGATTTAAGGGCGCTTTCAATTCATGATTTGGCTTTTTCTTATGGAAAAAAAACGGCGCTTTCGGGTGTTAGTTTCGAGGTGCAATTAGGGCAATGCTGTATTTTGTTGGGCCCTAACGGCGCCGGTAAAAGTACGTTATTTGCATTGATCACTGGTCTTTACCATGCTAGGGACGGTCGAATAGCGTTGGTTAATTATGATATTCAAAAGTCGCCGTATAAAGCATTAGCCCAATTGGGTGTGGTTTTTCAACAATCTACACTGGATCTGGATTTAACCGTTAAGCAGAATTTACGGTATCATGCCGCGCTTCATGGGATTTCACGAAAACAAGCCGATAAAACAATTCAACAGGAATTAGAGCGCTTTGAAATGTTTGAGCGGTTGCATGAAAAAATTCGTCATTTAAACGGGGGACACCGGCGCCGTGTGGAAATAGCCAGAGCATTACTACATAAACCCTCGGTGTTATTGTTAGATGAACCGACGGTCGGGCTAGATGTGCCGTCACGCCAAGCGATTGTTAGTTATATTCATGCCTTAACGCAAGAGCAAGGACTGGCGGTTCTTTGGGCAACGCATTTGATCGATGAAGTGTACCCAACAGATCAATTAGTTGTTTTGCATAATGGAATAATTCAAATAACGGGAACGGTTGATGAGGTGATTGCGAAAGTTAATGCCGATAATCTTCAGGGGGCCTTTGCGTTATTGACTCAGAAAGAGGCCAGATAGGAATGTTGTTAGTTCATTATTTTAGAGCTATGTGGGGTATCGTTGGCCGTGAATTGTGGCGTTTTGTACAACAACGGGAACGGTTTGTTTCAGCATTAGTCAGACCTTTAATATGGTTGTTTGTTTTTGCTGCAGGCTTTAAGTCAGCTTTAGGGATTGCAATTGCACCGCCGTATGAAACATATATTTTATATGAGGTCTATATTACACCAGGTTTATTGGGGATGATTCAGCTATTCAATGGCATGCAAAGTTCATTGTCTATGGTGTATGACCGGGAAATGGGTAGTATGCGTATTTTATTAGTCAGCCCTCTGCCACGCAGTTTTTTGGTAATGAGTAAATTGCTGGCGGGTACAGCGGTCTCGATTGTGCAGTGTTATGTGTTTTTAGCCATTGCCTGGTGGTATGGCATTGAGCCACCTGTGATGGGTTATTTATGGGTTTTACCGGCATTGGTTGTTTCTGGATTAATGCTCGGTGCACTTGGGATGCTATTGTCATCTTTTATCAAGCAGTTGGAAAACTTTGCAGGGGTTATGAATTTTGTCATTTTTCCGATGTTTTTTATTTCCAGCGCTTTATATCCGCTGTGGAAACTTCAGGAATCGAATGAATGGTTAGCGCGGTTGGCTGAGTTTAATCCTTTTACAAAAGGCGTTGAATTGATTCGTTTTGCATTATATGGGCAGTTAGAAACCGGGGCTTTGTATTTTACAATTTCGGCACTTTTGTTGTTTTTATTCATAGCAATTCAAGGTTATAATCCATCTAGAGGTATGATGGTTAAGAAAAGAGGGCGTTAGCACTACCAGTTGAGGGTTATAGAATATTGAAGACAGTTTAATTTTTTTAAGTTACATAATAAATTTCGAACATAATTATAAAAGATAACGAGGGAAAAACATGAGTGCTGAAGATAATAAAAAGAAGATTAACGAGGGTAAAGAACAAGCGATCGCGGTGGTTAAAGATGTGGTTGCAAAAGTTAATGCCATTAGAACGGCAAAACCGGCGATTTTTTATGGTGCGGTTGTTGGCTTTTTAGTATTGTATATTGTGGTTTTTAGCGGCCGTAATCCTGAAGTGATCAGTGAAGGGGGGGGTAATAACTTAAAAGTTGGAGCAACCTATATGTTGAAAAGTCCTAATGCGAATGGCGCTGAAAATGCAAAAACGGCCATTGTTAAAGAGCCTTGTGTTTTAACGGGTTGGGATCGTACTGAAAATGATGATTTGAGTATTTGTCAGGCTGTGGATGGGACTCAAGTTAATGTGTTAGCACTAAAAGATGCGTTTGGCGTGGCCAATAACTGTGCTCGGGTTCTGATTGAAAGCGGTAATTGCATGAGCAAAGAAGGTTGGACCTTGTCTAGTAATATTGTTGAAAGGTAATTGACAATCGAGTATTTACATTTATAATACTCGATTCAAGTTACAGGGCGGGAATAGCTCAGTGGTAGAGCACAACCTTGCCAAGGTTGGGGTCGCGAGTTCAAGTCTCGTTTCCCGCTCCAAAAGATTAAAAAGCCGCATGTTACTGCGGCTTTTGTTTTTTAGGCTGCGTAGCAAAGTGGTTATGCAGTGGCCTGCAAAGCCATCTACACCGGTTCGATTCCGGTCGCAGCCTCCAAAAAGCACATTCCTCAATAATCATCTTGTCATGTCTTTTTCTAGTCTTTAATAAGTTTTTTGTAAACACACTGAAATGTGTTTGCAACGAAGTTAAAAGTAATCTATAAGCCTTCTACTCAGGTTCGGTTCCGGTTTTAGTCTACATAAAACGTGTTGATGCAAAAAAATCATTTTTTAAGTTCTGTTTTTTTGTTGTTTTTGCATAAAATATTATCGCTATTTAGATATTGTCTATAATACGTCCACTGTAGAACAAGGGAAGATATTCTAATGCGTATATACGCCTTGCCGACTCAACTGATTAATCAAATTGCCGCCGGTGAAGTGGTTGAAAGACCCGCGTCGGTTGTTAAAGAACTATTGGAAAACAGTTTTGATGCAAGAGCAAGCGCTATTGTTATTGAAATAGAACAAGGCGGCATTGGTTTGATTCGTATCAGAGATGATGGTACAGGGATTGTAAAAGAGGATATTTCCTTAGCGTTGTCCCGTCATGCTACTAGTAAAATAACATCGCTCGGTGATCTTGAGAAGGTGGGTACAATGGGATTTCGTGGTGAGGCTCTCCCCAGTATTGCCTCTATTTCAAGGCTGACGCTAATATCGAGGGCGGGTGATAGTGATTGTGCCTGGCGTGTTGTCAGTGAGAATTCCCAGGTCGATAATGCCCTAGAACCCGCTTCAAATCCAGAGGGTACGACAGTCGAGGTACGGGATCTGTTTTATAATACGCCCGCTCGGCGGAAATTCTTAAAGACTGAAAAGACTGAATTTAATCACATTGAAGTATTGATTAAGCGTTTAGCATTAAGTCAGTTTGAAACCGGTTTTATTTTACGGCACAACCATAAAGAGGTATTGTCTTTAAATCCAGCACACACAGAATTAGAGCAGCAGGCACGGGTTGAAAAAGTGTGTGGCGAAGGCTTTGTCGCCCAATCAGTCAACGTTTATTTTGAAGCAGCGGGTTTACAATTAGAAGGCTGGGTGGGTTTGCCTACCTTTTCCAGGAGTCAATCGGATCGACAGTTTTTTTATGTGAATGGTCGGCTAGTTCGTGATAAATTGGTCATTCATGCCATTAAGCGCGCTTATCACGATGTTCTTTTTCAGGGTCGCCAACCCGTTTTTGTCTTATTTCTGACTTTAAACCCACGGTTGGTCGATGTTAATGCCCATCCGACTAAACTTGAGGTGCGATTTAGAGAAAGTCGGTTAGTGCATGATTTTATTTTTAAGGCACTTCACCGCTCGTTAGCTGATATTAAACCGGAAACCACCATGCCGTCAGAGTTTTTGGCTGTAAACCATGAGCAGGGCTCTTCCCAGCCTATGCCCGCTGAATTGTCACGCGGTGTATTTCAATCACGTTTGCCTCAGAAGGTATCAACGGAAATCGAAAGGTATGCAACATTAGGTGTTTCTGGACAAACAGGTGAAAAGGGGGAAGTCCCTTTGCCGCAATCAGTTAATGAAGTACCCCCGCTTGGATTTGCAATTGCGCATATTCATGATATTTATATTTTGTCAGAGACCGTCAGCGGGATTATTTTAGTCGATACCCATGCGGCACATGAGCGGGTTGTTTATGAACGATTAAAACAACAAAGGGCGGCAGGTGTTATTCCAAGTCAGCCGCTATTGTTACCGGTCCGTTTTCAAGTCACAACGGAAGAAGCAGATCTATCTGAAAAACACAGTGATTTGTTTAATGGTTTAGGATTTGAATTAAATCGACTCGGCCCTGAATCCTTAATTATCAGGGCCATTCCAGCATTATTGATGCAGACTAAAATAGAGCAATTGCTGCGAGATGTTTTAGCAGACCTGCTGGCGTACGGAACTACACGGCGCATAGAAGAAACCGGTGATGAGATTTTAGCGACATTAGCATGTCATACTTCTGTTCGCGCCCATAGGCGATTGACGGTTGTGGAAATGAATGCATTGTTACGTGATATGGAAATGACTGAGCGCTCCGGTCAATGTAATCATGGGCGTCCGACATGGGTGGAAATCAGTGCTCAGGAATTGGATAAGTTTTTTTTACGTGGGCAATAGCGATGGGTCGATCATTACCGGTGATTTGTTTGATGGGACCAACTGCGGCCGGGAAAACAGCGCTGGCGGTAGATATAGCGAAAACCTTCGGTGCTGAGATTATCAGTGTAGACTCTACCTTGGTTTACCGGCAAATGGATATTGGAACGGCAAAGCCAACGAAATTAGAGCAAGGTGGAATTCCCCATTATCTGTTGGATATTTTGGACCCCATTCAATCTTTTTCGGCCGCACAATTTAGGACTCAAGCCTTAGCACGCATTAAGACGATTCAACAGCAAGGAAAAGTCCCGTTGTTGACCGGAGGTACGATGCTTTATTTTCATGCCTTATTTAATGGACTGGTTGATTTACCCGCAGCGAATCCAGTTATTAGGCAACGGTTAGTCGATCAATCTGAAAGATTTGGTGCTGCGTTTATGCACCGGCAATTACAGGCAATTGATCCTGTTGCAGCGTTACGGATTCACCCGAATGATCCACAGCGGGTTCAGCGCGCGTTAGAAGTATATGAAATGACCGGTCAGCCGCTATCTCAGCATTTAGCGGCAGAAAATCAAGAGGGTCTGCCATTTTCTGCGATCAAGTTGGTTTTAGCGCCTGAAAGCAGGCAAGGCCTGCATGAGAAAATCACCTTAAGGTTTCATGCAATGCTTGAAAAAGGATTTATTGAAGAAGTCGAAGCGCTTTTTCAACGGGGCGATCTTTCGTTGCAACATCCGGCTATTCGCGCTGTTGGCTACCGGCAGGTTTGGCAATATTTGGCAGGTCAACTGGACTATGAGGCAATGGTCTTTAAAAGTATTGTAGCCACCCGACAGCTAGCAAAAAGACAGTTTACATGGTTGCGTAAAATGGAAGACACGCTCTGGTTTAATGCCGATGACGCTATTAAGGGTGATCTTTATCAGGTATTGAGACAACATTATTAGGCCTGTGAGCGGAGGGATAACAGTAATTTTTTTAGCTAAAGGGGTGTTTTGTAGTGATATATGCAGGGTAAATTCATTGCAAAGTTAAGGTTAAATGGGTATCTTGTAAGGACAAATAATAATAATAAATATAGGGAGGGTAAAATGTCCAAATCCCATAATTTACAAGACATTTTTTTGAATACACTTCGAAAAGAACACACTCCAGTCTCAATATTTCTGGTTAATGGCATAAAATTACAGGGAAAAGTTGATTCTTTTGATCAATATGTTATTTTGCTCAAGAGTAATGTAAGCCAAATGGTTTATAAACATGCGGTATCCACGATTGTCCCAACCAAACAGGTTAAAATTCATTCCGATAATGTCGAGCATGAAGGTTAGTTTGTGTAACTTTAAATAGGAATCTTCCTTGTTTGATCGCCCGAAGAACGGTAAGCAAGCCGTATTAGTTCATATGGCCTTGTTCAGAGAGAGTAATGACTTAAATGAGCTTCAAGAATTGGTTTTATCTGCCGGTGTTCAGCCACTTGCGGTGTTGACCGGTCGTCGTAATCGGCCTGAACCCAAGTATTTTATTGGTACGGGAAAGCTTGAAGAATTAAAGAATGTCATTCAACAGCACAATGCCGATGTGGTTGTTTTTAATCATACGCTGTCACCACGGCAAGAGCGTAACTTAGAAGAAGCTTTAGAGACGCGTGTTGTTGATCGCCAGGGGCTGATCTTGGATATTTTTGCGCAGCGAGCGAAAACCCACGAAGGAAAATTACAAGTTGAGTTGGCGCAATTACAACATTCGTCGACACGGCTTATTCGAAGCTGGACTCATTTAGAGCGTCAAAAAGGGGGGGTCGGATTAAGGGGGCGGCCTGGCGAGACGCAATTAGAAGCGGATAGACGGTTAATCCGGGTAAGAATGCGGCAAATCAGAGGGCGTCTAGAGAAAATAATCAAGCAACGCCATCAAGGGCGTATTAAGCGTAAACGCGCCGAGATCCCTTCAGTGTCATTGGTGGGTTACACGAATGCCGGTAAATCAACACTGTTTAATGCTTTGGTAGGTTCTGATGTTTATGCAGCAGATCAATTGTTTGCTACCTTAGACCCAACTTTGCGACGCTGCCGTCTGCCGAATGATTCTGAACTTATCTTAGCGGATACGGTGGGTTTTATTAGGCAATTGCCCCATGAATTAGTGGCGGCTTTTAGATCCACATTACAAGAGGCAAGTGAAGCTAATTTATTGTTGCATGTGGTTGATTGTAATGCTGAGAAAAGAGACGAAACTATCACTGAAGTTAATCATGTGTTGCAACAAATAGGTGCTGGTAAAATAAGGCAGTTACAAGTTTTTAATAAGATTGATTTGGCAGAGCATGCGGAACCGAGAATTGACTATGATGCTGATGGGGTTCCTTTTCGGGTCTGGGTTTCAGCTAAAGAACAACGGGGAGTCGATTTGTTGTTATCGGTTCTGGAAGGTATTTATGCCTCGAGTCGCATACGCAAAGAATGTTATTTATCCCCATTGCAAGGGGGTGTGCGTGCCAGCTTATATAAGCATAGTCAAATAATTTCTGATGAAACGCTTGACAATGGTGGTTGGCAGATAACAATAGAGATTGAAAAAAAGCATTTAGGTTTATTAAAAAATATTAATGAAAAAGAAATAGCCTAGTTGTTTGAATAAATTCTTATTTTCAAGGATAATTAAAAAGTTAAATGGTGACTGGCCAAAGTAACTGATGGCTACAGCGTAAAATAATCTGAAAGTTTAATAAATGGAGCATTTATGGCTTGGAATGAACCTGGGGATAAAGATAAGGACCCATGGAATGATAAAAAAGGTCAACAGCAACCGCCTGATCTTGATGAGGCCATTCGGTCCTTTCAAGAAAAAATAAGTAATATTTTTGGTGGTGGGACTGGTGGGAGTAGTGGGCAAAGAAAAATGCCAGGTGGTTCAGGTTTAGGCATTGGGTTGTTGCTTGTTGCTGCAGTTGTCTTATGGGCACTGAGTGGCTTTTATATCGTTGATGAAGGTAATCACGGTGTGGAAACACGGTTCGGGAAATATAGTGAAACCACTGCGCCGGGTTTGAATTGGCATTTACCAACGCCAATCGAAGCGGTTGATATTGTTAATGTCCAGAAACAACGTTTTATTGAGGTGGGTTATCGTACCGGTGGGCGTGAACGGGGCTCGGGTTCGGTCCCGAGAGAATCGTTGATGCTGACTAAAGATGAGAATATTGTCGATGTTCGCTTAGCCGTGCAGTATCAAATTAAAGATGCAGCCAATTATATTTTTAATGTTAAAGATCAAAAAGCAACTCTTAAGCAGGCGACTGAAAGTGTTGAGCGGGGTGTGATCGGTCGTAATGATATGAACTTCGTTCTGTTGGAAGGGCGGGCAGACATCGTTGCTGATATTAAAAAAGAATTACAAACGTTGCTTGATCGCTATAGTTCAGGAATCATTATTACGGATGTGAACCTACAGGATGCTCAACCACCTGAGCAGGTGCAGGCCGCTTTTGAGGATGCAATTAAAGCAAGAGAGGATAAGGAACGCTATATTAATGAGGCTGAAGCGTATCGAAATGATGTTGTTCCTAAAGCACGGGGTGCGGCTTCAAGAAAAATTCAAGAAGCGGAAGGGTATAAACTTCGGGTGATAGCAGAGTCTCAAGGTGAGACAGTGCGTTTCACAAAGTTACTCGCAGAGTACAAGAAAGCACCGGATGTAACCCGTAAACGTCTTTATATTGATGCGATGGAGTCGGTATTAAGTAAGACCGATACCGTTATGATTGATCTTAAAAAAGGTAATAACGTTATGTATTTACCGTTGGACCGTTTAGGTCGTGGTCAAGGAGCACATAAAACCGGTGGTGCCGTAAATAGCGGAGGTGATAATGATCATAATTCAGGATCTAACCGTGATTCGGGAACTAGCCGTGCATCAACGCGCGGTCGTGAGTCAAGGGGGCGGAAATGATGTCAAATAAAATTCTACTAGGCCTTGGCCTGGTCATGTTTGTATTCATGTCGTGTATTTTCACGGTACATGAAACGCAAAAAGCGATTAAATTTCAATTAGGTGAAATTATTAAGGCTGATTATGAGCCTGGATTGTATTTCAAATTACCTTTCGTGAATAATGTTAAGAAATTTGATACGCGTATTTTAACTTTAGATTCGAAGCCAGAACGGTTTCTAACCTCTGAAAAGAAAAATGTTATTGTTGATACCTTTGTTAAATGGCGGATCGTTGATGTATCGAAGTTCTATACCTCGGTAGCTGGTGATGCTGTACAGGCAAATCTACGTATTGATCAAATTATTAAAGATGCAGCGCGTAGTGAATTCAGTAGTCGAACTATTAAGTACTTGGTGCGAACAGAACGTGAAACTATACGGGATGCATTGATTGTTACTTCTGCGCCACAAGCGATAAAATTGGGTATTGAAATCATTGATATCCGGGTTAAACGCATTGATTTACCACCGCAGGTCAGTAAGTCTGTTTATAGTCGTATGGATGCAGAGCGAAAACGTGTGGCTCATGAACTGCGTTCTGAAGGGAAAGAGACATCTGAAGGGATTCGCGCGAATGCAGACAAACAACGTGAAGTGATTTTGGCGAATGCGTATCGTGAAGCTGAAGAAACGCGTGGTGAAGGGGATGCTGAATCGGCCGATATTTACGCGCAAGCCTATGGCGCAGATGTCGAGTTTTTCCAGTTTACTCGGAGCTTGTCTGCGTATGAAAAAACCTTTAAAAAACAGGGCGATATGCTAGTGCTTGAACCGGACTCTGATTATTTTAAATATTTTAAAAAGCAGAAATAAAGTCTAGATGATAATATGCGGTGAATGGCTTTAATAGTATTCACTTAAGCTATTGTTTTAACAGTGAAACGCTCCGAATTTTCGGGGCGTTTTGCGTGAATGAGAAATAGAAAATGGCTATGGCAGACCCTCGTTTATTACCAGATGGTATTGAAGAAGTTTTACCCGAAGATGCGCGTGTTATCGAAGCATTAAGAAGACGTATTCTTGATTTATTTGTGACTTGGGGTTATGAGCGGGTAACACCGCCATTAATTGATTATTTAAGTACGTTACAAATTGGCTCAGGTCAGGACCTTGACTTACAGACCTTTAAATTAATCGATCAACTTAGCGGGTCTATGCTGGGGATTCGTGCGGATATGACCCCGCAAGTGGCACGGATCGATGCGCATCAATTAGGGTATGAGTGGCCGACGCGATTATGTTATGCCGGTACGATTGTGCATGCGTGTGGTGATGCGTTAGATAAAAGTAGGACGCCGACTCAAATTGGCTCAGAACTCTATGGTTATGCTGGGACTGACGGTGATTTGGAAATTATTAAATTAATGCTCGAAATGCTGGCTATTACGGGTCTACAAGAACTTCATGTGGATTTAGGTCATGTGGGTGTTTATCGAGGATTAGTGAATGAGGCGGGGTTGAGTTCTCGTCAAATAACGGATTTATTTGACATTTTGCAACGTAAGTCAAAACCTGAGTTAACTGCTTTTTTAACACAGTTGGATTTAAGTGATGCATTTAAAGCGATGTTTATGGCGTTACCTGATTTAAATGGAGATCGGGAGGTTTTTGCTAAGGCGCGTGAATTTTTATTTAAAGCAGGACCAGTGGTACAGGCAGCCATAGCTGATCTTGAACACGTTTCAGTGCAATTGGAGCAAGCATTCCCGCGTTTGGCGATTAGTTATGATTTAGCTGAATTACGAGGCTATCACTACCATACCGGGATCGTTTTTGCGGCTTTTGTTCCGGGCTATGGTCGGGAAATTGCGCGTGGGGGTCGATACGATAATATTGGTATTGATTTTGGCAGGGAGAGAGCCGCAACCGGTTTTAGTGCTGATTTGAACGTTTTAGCGCGGTTATCTAAAAACAATAATAATGAAGCTAAATCACGGCCAGAGAAAATTTTTGCACCCAGTGATAAAGATGAGGCGCTTGGTGAGTTAATTGGTGACCTAAGAGCTGAGGGTCGTGTAGTGATTCAACAGTTGACCGGTCAATCAGGAACGGCGACAGATTATAATTGCACAGCCGTTATTTTTAAAGAAAATCAATCGTGGGTTCTTCGCCCGCTCTGAGAAGAAAAGATCATCATGACAAAGAATGTAGTGGTCATCGGCACCCAATGGGGCGATGAAGGAAAAGGAAAACTCGTTGATCTGTTAACGGATAAAGCCGATGCCGTAGTGCGTTTTCAAGGTGGACACAATGCGGGTCATACGTTGGTTATTTCTGGGGAAACGACCGTGCTACACTTAATTCCTTCTGGCGTGTTAAGAGAGAACGTTCAGTGTTTGATTGGTAATGGTGTAGTGCTGTCGCCGAGTGCTTTACTGGAAGAGATAGATGTACTTGAGCAAGCTGGCATTCCGGTTCGGTCACGATTGTTAATTAGTGAGGCGTGCCCGTTAATCATGCCTATTCATGCACGCTTGGACCAAGCACGTGAGATTGCTAAAGGTAAACAGGCTATTGGTACCACAGGGCGAGGAATTGGCCCGGCGTATGAAGATAAGGTTGCTAGGCGAGGCTTACGAGCGGGTGACTTGTTATACCCGGATGTTTTTGCTCGGAAGTTAAAGGAATTAACGGATTACCATAACTTTATGTTGACTGAATATTTCCAAGAACCTGCTGTTGATTACCAACGGATGTTGGAGGAAACACTAGCGATGGCTGAAATTATAAAACCGATGCTAACCGATGTCAGTGAGAAACTGTATGCGCATGAAGCGGCTGGGAATCGAGTGTTGTTTGAAGGGGCGCAAGGTGCCTTACTGGATATTGATCATGGAACATACCCTTTTGTGACGTCATCCAACACGACGGCAGGCGGTGCCGCATCCGGTACGGGCCTCGGTCCACTGCATTTTAATTATGTACTGGGTATTACTAAAGCTTATTCAACACGGGTGGGTAATGGCCCTTTTCCTACTGAGTTAGATGATGAGCAGGGCAATCATCTGGGCGTTAAAGGTCATGAGTTTGGCGCAACAACCGGTCGGAAAAGACGGTGTGGCTGGTTTGATGCCGTATCGATGCGAAAATCTGCACAATTAAATAGTTTATCGGGTATTTGTTTGACTAAGTTGGATGTGCTCGATGGATTGGAAAGCATTGGCATTTGTACGGCTTATATCATTAACGGTCGTGAAACCAAAACTGCACCGTTAGGAGCAGATTTATATGAACTATGTGAACCGGTTATCGAAGAAATGCCGGGATGGAGCGAGTGTACACTGGGAATAACAGAGTATGATTTATTGCCAGAAAATGCTAAAGCGTATATTAAACGGTTAGAAAGTTTGATTGGCGTGAAAATTACCATTATTTCCACCGGCCCTGAGCGTAATCAGACCATTGTATTAGAGCATCCCTTTGGATTGTAAGGTCGAGAGTGACTCGTTACATTTGTTAGCAACGCTTTTAATTGCTGACTATTTGTTTTAGGATCATCGGTAATAATAAAATAACAACGGTTAAAATTTAGGGCTTGTTTTTAGGTGAGTTGAAGGGTTATCGTCAAATTAGACGATCGCTTAGGGCCCAAGATTCTCTGAGTAATCTTAATCAATGAGGTTGCAGTCGATAACAACGTTATATGATTAAAATACGTAGGCTGTTTCGCACTTAACGGTTAATTTTACTCATACCATGACAATAAAAATAGGGATAAGCAGCTGTTTACTTGGCAATGAAGTCCGCTACGATGGCGGGCATAAGCATTCAATGTTATGCACGAAAACCTTGTCAGATTTTTTTGAGTTTGTTCCCGTCTGTCCTGAAGTGGGTATCGGCCTACCCATTCCACGTCAGGCTATTCAATTGGTCGGCCGCCTTTTAGCGCCACAAGCGGTGCTGAGTTCTGATCATGCTATAAATTACACGGACCGTCTAGTGAAGTATGGCCAACAGGTCGTAGAGGAAACCAGTGATTTATCAGGTTATATTTTTATGGAAAAATCACCCAGTTGCGGGTTGTTTTCGGTAACAATACACGCTGTAGAAAAAGGGTGTGTCATAGGACAAGGACGGGGGTTATATGCAAAAGTAATCACCGATGCTTATCCCTTTTTACCGGTAGAAGAATCAGGGCGATTAGAAGATTTGCACATACGAGAAAGCTTTATCACCCGTGTTTTTGCTTATTCAGATTGGCAGCAGTTAATATCAAAAGAAATAACACAGCCACTATTAATCGATTTTCACAGTCGGTATAAATACTGCCTAATGGCACATGACCCGGTTAAATATTTATTATTAGGGTCGTTATTAGACAATGATAATGCCATCTGTTGGATGGATATTGCCCAACAGTATTTTTCTGCATTGATGAAATCTTTAAGTCAATTAGCAACACGGGAATCACACACAACGGTATTGCTCGCTATTCAAAGATATGCAAAAAATTCTTTATCAGTCGATGAGAATACTGAATTGATTAAATGCATTGATCGTTATCAGTTAGCGGAAATTCCGTTGGCGGCAGTAAAAACGTTTTTGAGGCACCATGTTAAGAATGATTCGAATTCTATCATGCTTAAACAGGTTTATTTACAAGCTTATATTTAGGCGGGTGCTAATAGATAGGGCATTGCGGGGTTTGAGTGTATACTGTCCATAATTTATCTGAATGAACCTAGTGAGGGCTGGATCTAATTCATCTTTGTTAGGTGTTTTCACGGACTTATGTTGCAGATGCTGTTGGGTGCCGAGGACAGGACTTGAACCTCCACGTAGTTGCCGCCACTAGCACCTGAAGTTAGCTTGTCTACCCATTTCGCCACCTCAGCATTAAAAAGCACACAACATGAAAAGTGACTGAGAACTATACAGGTTCCGTTTTTTGTGTCAATGTTTGAACGTCTGTTAATTATCAATATATGTGTAAAGTCATACAAAAAGTTTATCAATGAGTAATAAAAAATCGTCTTTTAATCCAAAGCACGACCCCTATGCCCAACGTGAGGCTCAAAAGTACGTTAATCCTATTCCAAGTCGGGAACTCATTATTGAGTTATTAACCGACCACGGTAAACCCTTAACCCAAAAGGCCATCCAAAAAGCATTTACGTTGTTTGACGAGGAGCAGGTTGAGGCGTTACGGAGGCGGCTTCGTGCGATGGAACGCGATGGGCAGGTATTGAAAAACAGAAAGCAGTGTTTTTGTTTAGTCAATAGTAAAGATTTGATCGTTGGACGGGTGATTGGTCACCCAGAAGGCTTTGGTTTTTTAAGGCCGGATGATGCCACGGAAGATTTATATTTTTCACCACGAGAAATGAAAGCACTCATGCATAATGATCGTGTTGTCGCACAGATTATTACCATCGATAGGCGGGGGCGCCGTGAAGGCAGTGTTGTTGAGATTTTAGAGCGTCTGACGGCTCGGGTGGTGGGTCGAATTATTCTTGATAAAGGTATTGCCTTCGTTATTCCTAATAATAAAAAAATTAATCAAGATATTATTATTCCCCAAGTTGAAATTAACGGCGCATTACATGAACAGATTGTCGTGGCTGAATTAATCGAACAACCCACGAAAAGAAACAAGCCGATCGGTAAGGTTGTTGAGATTATGGGCGATCATATGGCCCCGGGTATGGAGATTGAAGTGGCGCTGCGGTCTTATGAATTACCCTTTATTTGGCCGGACTTGGTGTTAGATGAAATTAATGACTTAAAAGCTGAAGTTCCCGAGGCGGCTAAAACGAACCGAATTGATTTACGCCATACCCCTTTAATCACTATTGATGGTGAGGATGCGCGTGACTTTGATGATGCTGTGTATTGTGAACGGGTAGGGCGCGCATGGAAACTAATTGTTGCTATTGCCGATGTTTCTTTTTATGTTACGCCAGACTCTGCATTAGATACTGAAGCTAGAAATCGTGGGACTTCTGTTTATTTTCCTGAACAAGTTATTCCTATGCTTCCTGAAGCGTTATCGAATGGATTATGTTCAATTAATCCTGAGGTTGATCGTCTTTGTTTAGTGTGTGAAATGATGGTTAGCGATCAAGGGGTAGTGACTGAAACAAACTTTTATGAAGCCGTTATGCGTTCTCATGCGCGTATGACTTATACGGAAGTCGCAGGTATTATTAAAGATAACACACCCGAATTACTCGAAAAATATCATGATCGGTTAGATAACTTGGCAGATTTACACCAATTATTTACCGTGTTGAGTCAAATTCGTGAGCAACGGGGTGCTATGGATTTTGATACCCGTGAAACGCAAATCATTTTTGCTGAGAACAGAAAAATAGAGCAGATTATTCCAACCACGCGTAATGATGCCCATCGTATGATTGAGGAGTTTATGATTGCTGCTAATATTTCAGCGGCACGGTTTCTTCAAAAGCATAAAATGCCTAAATTACTGCGGGTTCATGAAGGGCCTTCTGCTGAGAAAGTACTTGACCTACGGGTATTTTTAAATGAATTAGGGTTGTCTTTAGACGGTGGGTTGAAACCCGAACCTAAAGACTATATGGCGTTGATGGATCAGGTAAAAGGGCGAGCCGATAGCCATTTAATTCAGACGGTTATTTTAAGGTCACTATCGCAAGCGGTGTATAGTGCTGAGGATAAAGGCCATTTTGGATTGGCGTTAGAGGCATACGGGCATTTTACTTCACCGATCAGGCGTTATCCTGATCTGTTGATTCACCGTGCGATTAAACATGTTTGTCTCGGGTTGCCGCCGGAGGCCTTTAGGTACAGTTTCCAAGATATGGTTAACTTCGGTGAGCATTGTTCGGCAACGGAGCGACGTGCTGATGAAGCAACCCGGGAAGTCGTTAGCTGGCTTAAATGTGAATATATGATGGATAAAATTGGTCAGGAATTTTCAGGCATTATTTCTTCCGTTACCGCATTCGGCTTGTTTATTGAGTTAGAGGATTTGTATATTGAGGGTCTTGTTCATATTTCCACCTTAGGAAAAGATTTTTATCATTTTGATGCGGTAAGTCATCAATTGACCGGTGAGAAAACAGGTAAGAAATACCGTTTGGGTGATGCGATTAACGTTGTGTTGGCACGGGTCGACTTGGATGAGAAAAAAATAGATTTTGATTTACCGCAAAAAAGTTATAAGACAAAAAAATTGAAGGCCGATAAAAAGGTGAAAAAAATTAAAAAGAATAAAAAGATTAAGAAGAGGCCTCAACATTGAAGCCAACCATCATCGTTGGCATTCATGCCGTTCAATCGGCATTAGATTATTCAGTTGAAAAAATTCAAGGCGTCTGGGTTGATGGCAGTCGTCAAGATGCAAAATTCAAAGAACTGGTACAGCAACTGGCTCGTTTACCGGTGCCTTTTCATAAAACAAACAAGAAAACACTGGAGCAATTAAGTGAAGGGCGTAATCATCAGGGGGTCTTAGTTGAGGTTAATTTGCCTAAGATTAAAACTGAAAAAATGCTCATGGAGAAAATTAAAACCGCATCAGAGACACCTTTTTTCTTAGTGTTAGATCAAGTTCAAGATCCACATAATTTAGGGGCTTGTTTAAGAACGGCTGATGCCGTCGGTGTTCAGGGTGTTATTTTACCGAAGGATAACTCAGTGGGGTTGACGCCCACCGTGTGTAAAGTCGCTAGTGGGGCTGCGGAAACCGTTCCTGTTTATCAGGTGACCAATCTTGCGCGGATTTTACGCTGGATGAAACAACAAGGTATTTGGGTTATGGGGGCGGCAGGGGAAGCCTCTCAGACGGTTTTTCAAATTGAATTAACAGGGCCTTTGGCTTTTGTGGTCGGTGCTGAAGGGAAGGGCTTGCGGCGATTAACAAGGGAGCAATGTGATGTGTTAGTGAAATTACCGATGGTGGGGCAAGTAGAAAGTCTTAATCTTTCGGTCGCATCGGGAATTCTTTTGTATGAGGCGTTGCGTCAAAGAGGCATGGCATAAACGATTAATATGTTTTTTTTGATAAAAGAGCAGCGTGTACCCCGAGAATGTTAAATAAAGTCAGTTTGCGTATTGTTTTTATAATTTACAGTAAATGGACATGGTATCCTTCCCGATATCTATAAGGGTTAGTTTTAATTAGGAGTTTTATTGGTATGAGCAAAAAGTATAGGTCTGTTTTCTCACCTTCAACAGCGCAAGAGCGAAAAGAGAATTTCGAAAGTTATTGGGAGTTTACCCAGCGCCACGGTGGTGAATTATTTGAAGATGATAAAGATTTAGCGGTTAAACGTGAAAGACTAAAATATTTTAAGGATAACCCCGTTAAATTAAGAAAGCCTTTGGTTGATCCTGAGGCATTTTATCGTAATTATATTGAAGTGCAGGATGATCCGGCAACCTTAGATCGTATGACTTTAATGATGACTTGTATGTATAAATTTGCCCGGCATGAGTGGGTCGGTATTAAAGGTGCTTGGGATGTGGTGCCTGATATGGCTAATTCCCATACTATCGAAGATAAAATAAGCCGAGTACATCTGGCTGAAGAATTCTGTCATGTTCGTTTGTTTGACGAAATATTGAGAACTTTTGGACTTAATAAAGTCGAGTGGGTTCCATTAAGTCCGTGGAAAGAAAAGGTCTATGAACAATTCCCGAAGCTTCCTGGTTTTTTGATGGATACACCGGCCTTTGTGACTGAGTTGATGGGGGTTACTTTTTATTGTCATTTACATGCCTTGTTCGATGATATTTTGGCGGATGAACCTGAAGTGCTTGAACGTGTAAAGGCCTTGCTTGATGAAATTACTATTGATGAAATGGCACATGTAGGGCAGCGACGGAATTTTATAGGACCGATTGGTATTAAAATTTCAGAGGCGTTAGTAAGTCCTTTTTATAAAATGTTTTTCAATGATATGCCTGAGTTTGATCATTTATTTGATGTGCAACAAATGATTAAAGATGGTCAAGAATTTGATTTCAATAATGTTCCAGAGCATATGATTGAGCGTAGTTGGATTCCTTCTTATTGTAAAATATAAGTCAAATTCTCCTGAACAAGAACCTTTTGAAAAGGGTTCTTGTTTTTGAGCCATTGATTTAGGCGACTCATTTTGACGCAGTGAAAGTGAGTCGCCTAAATCAATCTTCTTTACTGTAACGAGCGGTTCTATGACCGCAGCGACGACATTCAACTTTCTCAACAGTGTCACCAACGCTAAACCCAAAGGTCACGGAAATAACGATATAGTCATGTTCGCCAAGAAGGCAAAGAATACGGCCTAATAATTTGGGTAGTTCTCTTTTTTTTTCGGTCATAGTAAAAAGTCTTTTTTGGATAGAGTTTGTTATAAAATAGTAATTAAGTTGGTTTTCACTACGGGCAAATAATTTTTCTGGGTTGATCACTGTTCATAAGCTACGCCTAATTGTTGACCCAGTTGGATATTTTCGCCGGCTTTTAATTCAGTTAACCAGTTCATTTGGTCTTGTCCGAAAAGAACGATAATGGTTGAACCCATATTGAAACGACCCATTTCATCTGCAAATTTTAATATGGGTGGATTATCAGGGTAGTGCCAACGTCTTATTGTTTTTGAACTTGGCGGTGTCACAACACCGTGCCAAACGGTTTCAATGCTGGAAACAAAAATAGCACCCACCAGTATTAGAGCCATAGGGCCTGATTCGGTTTCATAAATAGTTACGACACGTTCATTTCTGGCAAACAGGTCCGGAACGGCTTCGGTAGTCGCTGTGTTGACACTAAATAATCGCCCGGGAATATGAATCATTTCTTTTAGGGTGCCTGTGGCGGGCATGTGCAGTCGGTGGTAGTCTTTCGGTGATAAGTAAATAGTGACAAACTGGCCATTCTTAAAAATATCAGCAGTAGCGGGGTCGCCCCCTAAAAGCGTTTTAGCGGAGAAGTTTTTGCCTTTAGCTTGAATGATTTGGTCGTTATCAATTGTCCCTATTTGACTGATAGCGCCATCGGCTGGGCTGATAATAGCGTGTGATTCTCGGCAGATTGGGCGTGTGCCGGGTTTAAGCGTCCGTGTAAAAAAAGCGTTAAAATGGCTGTAGGAGGTCGGGTCAGAATTTATGGCTTCATTCATATTGACCTGATAGTGTTTAATTATTAATTTAATCGCAAAGTTTTTCCATGGTTCAAAGGTGGACTCGGTAAATAGCTGCATCAAACGAGATAAAAGGTGGTGAGGGAGTAGGGTTTGAATGGACGCGTTGATTTTTTTTGATAAGGCCATTTTTTTTAAAAAAGAAAGTTATGAGTTAAATAAAGGCGTTGGCTGGGTGCGGCAGCGTCAAGGCAATGTGATTAAATCGTCCGGTTGCCAGTCTGGGTTGCGGTGTTCTGCGATGACGGTGGTAGCAATACCGCCGCGAACCCAGAATTCAGCACTTACCCGCATGAAGTTAGGTTGAATTGCGTCGACAATATCATTTAATATTTGATTGGTGACCGCTTCATGAAAGGCGCCTTGATTCCGATATGACCAGTAATAAAGTTTAAGTGATTTGAGCTCAATACAGGCGTTATTAGGAATGTACTCAAGGGTAATATTGGCGAAATCAGGTTGACCGGTTTTCGGACATAGGCATGTGAATTCAGGGGTTTCAATACGAATGGTATAGTTTCGTCCTGGTTGAGGATTTTCAAAAGTTTCAAGGTTTTTAATCGGTTCTGTCGTCATCGTGTCAATTAAGGAAGGGAATTGATTATAAGAAGTGAATGATCTATAGTAAATGCTCTCAAAATTGCCATGAGGGACCTTTCTTATAGGTTTTCGGCGTAAGTCCAAATGCACTCATTTGGTTCAAAGCTCACATTAAAAAATGAGGATATTCTACCAGTAATGCGACTGGAAAAAATCAAACTTTCGGGTTTTAAATCGTTTGTTGATCCAACTACGGTCCATTTGACTAGCAATCTTATTGGTATTGTGGGTCCTAATGGGTGTGGTAAATCAAATATTATTGACGCTGTTCGATGGGTGATGGGCGAAAGCTCAGCTAAACATTTGCGCGGAGGTAATATGGCGGATGTGATCTTTAACGGTTCAGCTACGCGCCAACCGGTCAGTCATGCCTCGGTTGAGTTATTTTTTGATAATAACGAAGGCGTTTTAGGTGGGGCCTATGCGCAGTACAGCACAATCTCTGTCAAGCGCAAGTTGAATCGTGATGGGCAGTCAGTTTATTTTTTGAATAATTTACGGTGCCGTCGTCGAGATATTGTCGATATTTTCTTAGGTACCGGTTTAGGTGCCAGAAGTTATGCCATCATTGAACAAGGCACTATCTCAAAAATGGTTGAATCTAAGCCGGAAGAATTAAGAGAGCATATCGAAGAAGCCGCGGGTATTTCAAAATATAAAGAAAGACGTCATGAAACTGAAATCAGAATGCGTCATACCCGTGAAAATCTTGATCGATTGAATGATATACGGAGCGAGGTTGATAAACAACTTAAACGGTTAAAGTCACAAGCTAAAAAAGCAGAAAGCTTTAAACAGTTAAAGAAAGAAGAGCGGCAATGCCGAGTTGAGTTATTAGCGCTACGCTGGCAGGGTTATCACGCTGAAGTCTGTGGTTATGAGGATAAAATTCAGGACATTGCTGGAACGCATAATAGCTTGTCGGTACAGCAGGTAGAATTAAAGGCTACTATAGCGACTAAGCAGGATTTGCTAAGAAGTCATCGTGAACTATCAGGTCAGGAGCAAGAACGTTATTATCAATCGGTTGCTCAGGTTGATCAGTTATCTCAGAAGATTGACCATGCGACTCAAAATAATGAGCGATTACAACTTGAGATTACCCGTTTAAGAAGTCAGGAAAAGAATATTGCCGTTGAGATTGCTGCCGATAAACAACAGCTTTTAAAGTGTACCGACGATATAAGTGCCGCAAAATCAGACTATCAAGTGGCTGCTGAAAAAGAATTAACACTCTCACGACTCGCGCAAAAAGCCTTGGCAAAGCAGCAGCAGTGGCAAACTGAGTGGGAAACTTTTAGTGACAGTTACAATAAGGCAAAAGGGCAGGTTGAGATTCAGCAATCGCAGATTATTCAATTTGAACGTCAGCATACTCAAACGCAAAATCAATTGGAGCAATTGCAAAGTGAAAGAACTGAATTATCAGATACCACCATACAGTTAGAAATTGAAACATTGGGGCAGGCTATCGGTGAGATTAGTTTAAAGCGTGCCGAATTTCGCCAGCAACTAGAGCAACAAGTTCAAGAAATTACCCAATGCCGTCAACAAGTCAAAAGTAGTCGTGAAGACCTGAATTTATTACATGCACAAGAACATGCGCTTAATGGAAAAGTTGAGTCGTTAACATTGTTACAGCAACATTCAATGGGTAAAAGAAATAAACAATTAGTGCAATGGTTGCAGGCGAATGCATTATCGAATGAGAAACGTTTGGCTGAGATGATCGAGGTAGAAAATGGTTGGGAACGGGCTGCGGAAATGGTTTTAACGCGTTGTCTTGATGCCATTTATGTGGATGACTTAGGGCCTTATGTCGAGTCACTCGAGCAATTAGATGATGGAACACTCACGTTGTTCACCCGTACCGTTAAAACCAGTTATCAAAGTAAACATCAGTTGCCGTTATTGATTGATAAGATTCAGGCACCTTCGGGAGTGTCTGTGTTTTTAGAAGGTATTTATTGTGCGGATACGCTAAGAGTTGCTTATGAGCACGTAAAAAGCTTAGCAGGACATGAGTCCATCATCACCCCGAAAGGGATCTGGATAGGCGGGGGATGGTTGAAATTAACCCAGAGCAATACACCGCAAACGGGCATTCTGCAGCGAGAGAAAGAATTAAGGTCATTAAAGCAAGAGCGATCGAGTTTGGCATCTGAGTTAATTGAGAAGGAACAGTCTGTTTCTTCAGTTGAAAACCGGTTGAAGTATGCAGAAGAACAACGGGAGCTGTTTCAACAGAAAGATAAGGTGATAGCGGAAGATTTGGCTGTAAAAAGTGCCGAATTTAGTGCCAATTCAGCGCGTTTAGAGCAACAGAGTCGCCGATTAGAGCAAGTCTTACGTGATATTGAAGCGATGGAATTACAGTTGGCTGAGATCGATTTAGCAATGAAATGCTCGGGTGAAGCAAAGATGCAGGCAGTGCAGTTGATGATTGACTTGGAAAAAGAAAAGCATGCGTTGGAGCACCAGAAAAATATACTTCAAGAGGGGTGGCAAGAAGCGAGTCAGCACTCTGCTAATGCAAAACAAATGTTATTAGAATTGCAGGGGCAAATGGAGTCGTTACGAAATGCTCAACATTTAATTCAAAAGCAAATTGATCGTTTGTCAGACATCTCTAAACAAGATCATGAGCGCTTGAGTGAGTTTGAAACTAAATATCAGCAATCGATAGAACCCTTGAGTCATGATAAAACAGCGTTAGCTGATTTTGATTCTAAAAAGAAACAATTACAAGTCGCTGTTCAGAGCATGACAGAGCAGTTGCAACAAATGGAAGCGGCATTGCATAAGCATGTGATTGAGTTGGATCAACTCAATCAACAATTAGACGGTTTTAAAGAAGCGTTAAATAAGCACCGATTGCTCCAAGAAGAAAGTAAAATAAGACAAAAAACAGTTGATGAGCAATTGTCGGAATTAAATGCCACTGTTGCGAATGTGATTGCAAATTGTCCTGAGGATGCGGAAGAGCATTCTTGGCGGCGTAAGTTAGAGGATCTAGTGAGTGCTATTGATAAATTAGGTGCTATTAATTTAACTGCAATTGATGAATTTAATTCAGAGCAGCAACGGCTGGATTTTCTTAATGAGCAGCATGCTGATCTGACAGCGGCACTGGATAAACTGGACCAAGCTATTGATAAAATTGATCAGGAAACACAAGTCTGTTTTAATGCAACTTTTGATGCTATTAATTTAGGTCTCCAGAATAAATTTGAGAAGTTATTTGATGGCGGGCGGGCTTATCTTGAATTAACTGAGGGTGATGAGCTTGAGGCGGGCGTTAATATTGTTGCCCAGCCGCCTGGGAAGAAAACGCGATCAATACATTTGCTATCAGGGGGTGAAAAGGCCCTAACCGCGGTCGCTTTAGTTTTTTCATTTTTTGATTTGAATCCAGCCCCTTTTTGTATGTTAGACGAAGTGGATGCGCCATTGGATGACACGAATGTTGAGCGATTTTCAAGATTAGTTGAGGAGATGTCTGAGAATGTACAATTAATGTTCATCTCACATAATAAAGTAACTATGGAAATTGCAAAACAATTAGCAGGTGTTACCATGAGGGAGTCAGGCGTTTCCCGAATGGTCGCTGTAGATATTGATGAAGCAATTGATTTGGCGGAAAGTTAATGGATAAAGATTTACTGAGATTAGTGATAATAGGTTTGGGGTTAGTGGTCGTATTTGGTTTTTTAACGGTCGCTTATATAAAAAACAAACCCTCACGGAGTCGCCATTTATTCAATAAAGGCGATAGAGGGCTAGGGTCAATTGATGACTCACTTGTGATTAATACGGAACATGATGCGTTTGATATTGTTCCGATTGATGTTGTAGATCAGCCAAGTGATGAGTGGGGCGATGAACGTAACGAAAATGAGAATATTGGAGCGCCGGCATTTATTCAATTGAGTGTTGTGGCCAGCTCAGAACAAGGCTTTAACGGGTTTTCTTTGCAAAAAGAATTTGAAGTTTTAGGCTTGATTTATACCGATTTACAGATTTTTCAAAGTATTAGTCCCAAGAATGAAGTTCGCTTTAGTATCGCTTGTCTTGTTGAGCCGGGTGTTTTTCCTATAGATGAGATGGCTGAGTTTTTTTGTCCGGGGGTGGTGTTCTTTATGCAACCCGATGAGGTGGATGATCCGGTTCATTGTTTTGATCAGTTGGTTGCATCAATTAATCATATTGCTCATGTTCTTGATGGGGAAGTCAGAGATGCTGATCATGGCCTATCCAGTTCACAATCCATCCAAGCGATTCGCCGTACCTTGGGTTAGCGTTAATACTGTGTTTACAGTAGCTACATTAAAATATTGTTGATGGCTTCTGGGTTGTTTTTGAGTTTGGTTCGTGGCGATAATTATCCGTAAAAGGTTTGATAGGTTTGATGCAAGGTTAATAAGATGAAGATTAAAGTTTTATTTGTTTGTATGGGTAATATCTGTCGTTCGCCGACAGCAGAAGGTGTGTTTAAAAAAACAATTTCAACCTATGGTTTAGCGCATTGTTTTACCGTCGCTTCAGCGGGAACGCATGCCTATCATGTCGGCGATGCACCCGACTTTCGAGCCCAGCAGGCGGCTATGCGCCGAGAGGTCGATTTATCGCAGCAGCGAGCACGAAAATTTATCCGAGGTGACTTTGAGGATTTTGATTATATTCTGGCTATGGATCAGGATAATTTCGAGATTCTGAGCGCTGCCTGCCCGGTGGATTATCAGTCTAAAATACACTATTTCTTAGATTTTGCGCCTGAATTAAATACTCGTGAAGTTCCTGACCCTTATTATGGTGGGCAGTTTGGTTTTGAGAAGGTTTTAGACTTAGTGGAGGCCGCGTCAGAGGCCTTTCTTGCTACACTCAAAGCACAAAAGGTATTGGCATGAAGCGGGAGGGGCGTTATGTGCTTTGTGCTTTGATCCTCACGGCTTGTTTTTCTTCAAGTGTTGTTTGCTCAAGTGAGCGTGATAAAAAAATCACCCATGTGATTATCGTTTGGTTAAACAAGTCCGGTGATGCCGTGCAGCGACAAAAATTTCTAGATGTTAGCCGGAAACTTAATAATAGCCCGGGTATTATTAACAGGCATGTTGGTGTTGTTAAACGTGATGGTGGGCATGCGGTGGATACGAGTTATGATGTAGCCGTTTCTGTCACGCTAGAAAATCAACAGGCAATGGATGCTTATATGAATTCGCCGCTGCATCAACAGGTCATCAAGAAACAGTTACTGCCGATCGTGCGGAAGATGATTACTTATAATTTCAGTAGCCAATAATCGGTTATGGCGATAACAACGACAACGATAGACTATTACGACAATGAGACCCTTTTGGAGGGTTTTTTTGCTTATGACCCTGCATTCCAGGGGTGTCGGCCGATTGTTATGATTGCTCACGCCTGGGGCGGGCGCGACAATTTTGTAGAAGAAAAAGCGCGGCGTCTGGCAAAAATGGGTTACATCGGTTTTGCGTTAGATATGTATGGGAAGGGCGTTTTAGGGAGTGGCCCGGATGATAATGCCCAATTAATGCAGCCTTTTATTGAGAGTCGAGCCTTGTTACAACGGCGAATCTGTGCTGCATTGAATACAGTGAGCCTTGTGCCTTTTGCAGATAAAAATAAGATTGCTGCAATTGGTTTTTGTTTTGGTGGTTTATGTGTTTTGGATTTAGCGCGAACAGGTGCTCAAATACAAGGGGTTATTAGTTTTCACGGTTTGCTGATGCCGGCTGATAATATACCGCAACCTGAAATAAGTGCCAAAATATTGGTTTTACATGGCCATGATGACCCTATGGTTCCAGCGGATCAGGTGCTCGGGTTACAACGAGAGTTAACCCGATCAGGTGCTGACTGGCAGTTTCATCATTATGGAAAAACGATGCATGCATTTACGAATCCTTTAGCGAATGACCCAGATTTTGGTACGGTTTTTAACCGCACTGCAGATAATCGCTCTTGGCTATCGATGCAGCATTTTTTGGATGAGTTATTTATTTAAAAGTCTCTGGTATAGGTTCATAAAAAAGCCAGTTTTTGTTATAATATTCAAAATTTCCTACCTATGCTAAGTGCCCGTAAGGGATATCTGGCGTAGTCTACTTTTCCATGATTTTTACAAGTCATGCCGGTTTAGTGTGTTGCTAACCCGGCATTTCTTTTATGAATAAATAATATGTCTGAATTTGCTAAAGAAATAGTACCGGTCAATCTAGAAGATGAGATGAAGCAGTCTTATCTGGATTATGCAATGAGCGTTATTGTGGGCCGAGCGTTACCTGATGTGAGAGATGGTCTTAAACCGGTTCATCGCAGAGTATTATATGCGATGCGTGAGTTGGGGACTGACTGGAATAAACCCTATAAAAAGTCAGCCCGGGTGGTTGGTGATGTGATCGGTAAATACCATCCCCACGGTGACTCAGCGGTCTACGATACTATTGTTAGGATGGCGCAACCTTTTGCAATGCGTTATTTGATGGTCGATGGGCAAGGGAACTTTGGTTCGGTCGATGGAGACTCGCCTGCGGCGATGCGTTATACCGAAGTCAGAATGGCTAAGATTGCTCATGAGCTACTGGCTGATTTAGATAAAGAGACGGTTGACTTTATTCTCAATTATGACGAGTCAGAAAGTGAACCCGCTGTTTTGCCGACAAAAGTGCCGACTTTACTCATTAATGGTTCAACAGGCATTGCCGTGGGGATGGCCACGAATATCCCACCGCATAATTTAGGCGAGGTTATTAATGCTTGTCTAGCGCTTATAGAGAATCCAGATCTTGACGCTATGGACTTAATGGCTCATGTCCCAGGACCTGATTTTCCAACCGCAGCGATGATTAATGGCGCGCAAGGAATACGTGATGCGTATTTAACCGGAAGAGGTAAGATTTATTTGAGGGCCAGAGCCAGTTTCGAAGAGATTGGTGATAGTGGCAAGTATGCAATTGTTGTGACCGAATTACCCTATCAAGTTAATAAAGCGAGATTGCTGGAAAAAATAGCATTCTTAGTTAAAGAAGGGAAGTTAGAAGGCATAACGGCTTTGCGCGATGAGTCTGATAAAGATGGTATGCGCATGGTGATTGAGTTACGCCGTGGTGAAGTGCCGGCTGTTATTTTAAATAATTTGTATCAAAACACCCAGTTGCAGGCCGTTTTTGGCATCAACATGGTGGCGTTGATTAATGGTCGGCCTAAGTGCATGAATTTAAAAGAGGTTTTGGCCGCCTTTATTGACCATCGCCGCGAAGTTGTTACCCGAAGAACCATTTATAATTTAAGGAAAGCACGGGAGCGGGCTCATCTGCTTGAAGGCCTTGCTGTGGCCATGGCTAATATCGATGAAATGATTGCCTTGATTAAGGCCGCTAAGAATCCGGCTGAAGCGAAAGTGGGCTTGTTGGCTCAAACGTGGGCATCTGGCATTGTTTCTACCTTGCTTGAAAGCGCTGATGCTGCTCGTTCAAGACCTGACGGGTTGCCAGAAGAATTTGGGATTCACGGTCAACAGTACCGTCTTTCTGCAGAACAAGCACAGGCTATTCTAAATCTCCAGCTACATCGCCTGACAGGTCTTGAGCAAGAGAAAATCGTTACGGAATATCAAAGCTTATTGGAACAAATCGATGATTATTTGGGTATTTTATCCAGTAGTCAGCGGTTAATGACCGTTATACGGGAAGAACTCGAAAGCATTAAAGAGCAATTTTCGGATGAACGCCGGACTGAGATTCTTCAAGAGCATCTTAATTTGTCAGCTGAGGACCTTATTACGGAAGAAGATGTTGTTGTGACCGTATCGCATGAAGGCTATGTGAAATCGCAATCTCTGGAAACTTATAAATCACAGCGACGAGGTGGGCGCGGTAAATCTGCCACTAAAACTAAAGATGCTGACTTTATTGATCAGATTATTGTTACTAATACCCATGACATTATTTTATGTTTTTCCAGTGCCGGTAAAGTTTATTGGTTGAAGACGTATCAATTGCCGTCTGCAAGTAGAAATTCAAGGGGCAAACCCTTTGTTAATTTGTTTAATCTGGATAAAAATGAACGGATTAATGCTATTTTGCCAGTTCGTGAATATACAGAAAATCAATATATATTTATGGCAACCGCACAAGGGACAGTTAAGAAAACGCCATTAATTGAGTTTAAGCGGCAGCGTGCCAGCGGTAAAATTGCGATCGACCTGAAAGAAAATGATCGTTTGGTGGGGGTCGCGATTACTGATGGTGAACAAGATGTTCTTTTATTTAGTAGTGCCGGTAAATCAGTTTGTTTTAATGAAACAGATGTCCGTTCTATGGGTAGAACGGCAGCGGGTGTTAGGGGTATCCGGTTAGCGCAAGACCAGCAGGTTATTTCGTTAATTATAGCCACCGGAGGAACGGTGTTGAGTATCACTGAAAATGGTTTTGGTAAGCGTACACGATTATCTGATTTCCCTTGCCACAAACGCGGTGGCCAGGGCGTTATTGCTATTCAAACTACAGAGCGTAATGGCGATGTTGTGGGAGCTGTTTTGGTTTCAGATGATGATGAAATTATGTTGATTACCGATGCAGGCACACTGGTGAGAACACGGATTAATGAAATCACGGTAGTGGGCAGAAATACGCAAGGTGTCACTATCATTAAATTAGGTAAGAATGAACGAGTAGTTGGGGTAGACCGAATTGCGGGATTGCCTGATGACATTTCAGAAGAAAGACATGATAAAGGAGAAGAATTTTAATGAGCAGAGTGTTAAATTTTAGTGCAGGACCGTCGATGCTGCCAGAGGTTGTTTTAAATCGAGCCAAAGATGAATTGCTCAATTGGCAAAATAGTGGTCAATCCGTTATGGAGATGAGTCATCGTGGTAAGTCTTTTTTATCGATTGCACAAAAACTTGAGTCCTCACTCAGGTCAGTTATGGGTATTCCTGACAACTATAAAGTGTTATTTTTGCAAGGAGGGGCGACGGCACAGTTTGCAATGATTCCGATGAACTTATTACAAGGTAAACAGACTGCGTGTTATATCAATTCAGGAGCATGGTCAAAAAAAGCTATTAGTGAGGCTAAAAAATATTGTGAGGTAACGGTTTCAGCCAGTGGTGAAGACGGTGGCTATTCTACTGTCCCAGCTGTTGAGCAATGGCAGCTTGATGATCAAGCCGCTTATTTACACTACACCAGTAACGAAACTATTAACGGTGTTGAATTCTCCTTTATTCCAGAAGTAGGGTTGCCGTTAGTGGCGGATATGTCGTCTAATATTCTTTCGCGGGTCTTGGATGTTAATAAGTTTGGATTGATTTACGCCGGTTCTCAGAAAAACATGGGCCCTGCAGGGGTCACTGTAGTTATCGTTCGAGATGATTTGTTGGCAGCGCAAAACCCAGCACTTCCATCGGTTTTTAGTTATGCACAACAAGCAGCCAGTGATTCAATGTTAAATACGCCAGCTACTTATAACTGGTACTTATTAAGCCTAATGTTGGATTGGCTTGAGGATTTAGGCGGCGTGAGTGCGATCGAGAAGATTAATATTAGTAAGTCTGACAAGTTATATCAGGCGATTGATGATTCTGCATTATATGAAAATAATATTGACGTGGGCTATCGTTCTAGAATGAATGTCCCCTTTGTTTTATCGAACCCTGACTTATTGCCAGAGTTTTTGCTTAAAGCCAGTGATAACGGGATGGTAGAATTAAAAGGTCATCGCTCTGTCGGCGGTGTTCGTGCCAGCATATATAATGCAATGCCTGAGAAAGGTGTGGATAAATTAATACAGTTTATGAAAGAATTTGAGCGAACTCACTAGCCAATAGCATAATCTTATGACCTCCGTCTTACCCTTAAATGAATTAAGAGTTAAAATTGATCAGATTGATCAGAGTATTCTGGCTTTGATTAATCAGCGTGCTAAGCTAGCCATCGAGGTTGCTAAGACAAAAATGGCTGCTGGCGATGACGGCTGCTTTTATCGCCCGGACCGAGAAGCATTAGTGCTTAGACGGATCAGAGAGATTAATGAAGGTCCGCTGGATGATGAGGTTGCCATGAGTTTTTTTCGAGAGCTCATGTCAGCTTGTCTGGCTTTGGAAAAACCCTTGGCGGTTGCGTATTTAGGGCCGGAGGGAACGTTTACCCAGCAAGCTGCAGTGAAGCATTTCGGTCAAGGTGCGCAGTGTGTTGCCGTCTCATCAATTAATGATATTTTTTGGTCTGTAGAAAATAAGCATTGTCAATTTGGTGTGGTCCCAGTTGAAAATTCTACAGGGGGGGTAATTACGCATACCTTAGATCGATTTGCTAAATCTGAATTAAGTATTTGTGGTGAGGTTGAGATACGGGTTAACCAAAACTTAATGACTCGGGAAGATAATTTGGAGGCAATTTCAACGGTCTTCTCACATGAGCAGTCGTTAGCACAATGTCAGAAATGGCTGAATGATCATTTGCCCGGTGTAGTACAGCAGTCAGTGAGCAGTAATGCGGAAGCAGCAAAATTAGCAGCGGAGCAAGCAGGTAGTGCTGCGATTGCCCCGGTGGTTGCAGCAGAACTGTATGGGTTGAATATCTTACACCGTAATATCGAAGACGAAACAGAGAATATCACGCGATTTTTGATTATTGGTGAGCAAACGGCTTCTAAAACCGGCGATGACAAGACAACCTTGTTGCTTTCAACGGGTAATCAATCGGGTGCTTTACATAAGATCTTACAACCGTTTGCAAAATATAATATCAGTATGACGCGCATTGAATCGCGTCCTTCGCGCCAAGGCCTTTGGGAATATGTTTTTTTTATTGATATTGAAGGGCATATTGAAAATGAAAAGGTCTCTCAGGCATTGAGTGAATTGGAAGGGTCAGTCAATAAGTTGACCATCTTAGGGTCTTATCCTAAAGCTGTCATTTAATTAAATTTCATGAATTCAGAAACGAGTCAGATTTATCAGTTGGCACTGGCAGGTGTACAGGCGTTAATACCTTATCAACCTGGAAAACCCATGGGTGAGCTTGAAAGAGAATTAGGCTTGTCCAGAATTGTTAAACTGGCCTCGAATGAAAATCCGAAGGGCCCGAGTGGGAAAGTGTTGTCGGCTGTACGTGAGGTGCTGACTGAGGCTTCTCGTTACCCCGATGGTAATGGTTTTTCTCTGAAGACGGCCTTGGCTAAAAAACTTGCGGTTGCGACAGCCCAAATTACCTTGGGTAATGGTTCTAATGATGTGTTGGAGATTATTGCCCGAACATTTATATCAGAGCAGTGTGAAGTTATTTTTTCTGAATATGCGTTTGCTGTTTATCCGATTGTTACCCAAGCTGTGGGGGCACAAGCTGTCATTTCAAAAGCATCCGCAGGGGGTGAGTATCCGTGTTATGGGCATGACTTGTCTGCGATGTTAAGGTTGGTGAATAATAAAACCAAAGTAGTGTTTATTGCTAACCCTAACAATCCAACCGGTACTTTCTTAACGACCTCACAACTGTATGGTTTTCTTACTGAGCTTCCAGAACATGTTATTTGTGTCTTAGATGAGGCGTATTTTGAGTATGTTAGTCCTGATGAACGTTCGGATTCAATTGCCTGGTTAACACTTTTCCCTAATTTAATCATTACACGTACATTTTCTAAAGCCTATGGGTTAGCAGGGATGAGAATCGGATACAGTGTCTCAAGCGCTGAAATAGCTGATTTACTTAATCGTGTTCGCCAGCCCTTTAATACTAATTTAATGGCGCTTTCAGCAGCAGAAGTTTCTTTGGCCGATAGTGAATATCTGAATGAAACTATTGCATTAAATCAACAGGGGATGGTGCAGTTAACTAACGCGTTTACAGCTTTAGGGCTTAGCTGGATTCCCTCTAAAGGTAATTTTATTACGGTTAATTTAGGGCGTTCCGCGATGACTATTTATGAGGACTTATTGAAAGCAGGGGTCATCGTCAGGCCTATAGCCAACTATGGCTTGCCAAATTTTTTGAGAATTAGCATTGGCACGGAATCAGAAAATACGTTTTTCATTGATGCATTAATTAACGTTCTTGACTAATGTTTAATCATTTATCTGTTATTGGGGTGGGTTTGATTGGAGGCTCCATCGCACGCAAAGCGCGAGAGCAGGGGTTGGCTAAAAACATTGTTGGCGTTGGTTATCAAGCGCAGGCGTTAAATTTACAGCGTGCTGAAACGTTAGGGGTTGTTGATCAGGTTAGTTATTTTGGTGAAACAGCCGAAGCGGTATTGGCGCAATCAGATTGCGTCATCATTGCTGTTCCAGTGGGTTCTGTAGATAAAATATTTCTAGAATTAAAGAAGACCTGGAATCCTAATGCGGTGTACTCAGATGTTGGGAGTACTAAAGGTAGCGTGGTTCAATCCGCAAGGGATGTTTTTGGAGTGGTTCCTGATAATTTTGTACCGGTTCATCCGATTGCAGGTGCAGAAAACAGCGGTGTAAATGCAGCTCAACTTGATTTATTTACCGGTAAGCGCGTCATTATTACCCCGACGGAAAACACCTCAGGTGAAGCCCTTTGTCAGATTCGTTTTTTTTGGGAAAAACTGGGGGCAAATGTTTCCACGATGGGTATTAGCCATCATGATGCGGTCTTAGCGGCAACCAGTCATTTGCCGCATGTTTTAGCATTTGCATTAGTTCGATTGTTGGATAAAAAAGACAGTCATGATGAGATTTTCAAATATGCTGCCGGAGGCTTTAAAGATTTTACACGCATTGCCTCGAGTGATCCTAGCATGTGGCTTGATATTTGTATGAATAACAAAGATGAGATTGTTCCTTTAATTCGTCAAATAAATGATGAATTGGAAGAAGTTGCTCAATTCTTAATAGAGGGTGATTCAGAAAGTGTTTTTAAAACATTCGCTACTGCTAAATCTGCCCGTCAACGTTTTTTAGATCAGTGTGATGAATAAAATATGTCCGATACAATAATTTTTACAGTACGACCAGGTGGTTCTTTACGTGGTGAAATTCGTGTTCCAGGTGATAAATCTATCTCCCATCGTTCGATTATGTTGGGGTCAATAGCAGAAGGGATAACTCGAGTCACAGGTTTTCTTGAGGCAGAAGATGCTTTAGCTACACTGAAAGCCTTTCGGGCGATGGGTGTTGAAATTGAAGGTCCCGATGAAGGGAATGTAACGATCCACGGTGTTGGTTTAAATGGACTTAAAGCACCTGAAACGCTTCTTTATTTAGGTAACTCGGGTACTTCGATGCGGTTACTCTCTGGTTTGTTGGCAGGGCAAACATTCGATTCAGTGTTAACGGGAGATGAGTCGTTATCTAAAAGGCCTATGCGGCGAGTTACGTTGCCATTGGCTGAAATGTCTGCACAAATAGTAACGGAAGATGATGGAACGGCGCCGTTGGCAATTGCTGGGACTTCAGCGCTCACCGGTATTCATTATGAAATGCCTATTGCGAGTGCTCAAGTTAAATCCTGCTTATTGTTGGCGGGTCTTTATGCCAAAGGAGAAACAACAATAACTGAACCGGCTCCGACTAGAGACCATACTGAACGAATGTTAGAGGGCTGTGGTTACCCTATTGAGCGGGTGGGAAATAAAGTTTCAATTACTAGCGGGCATCGCTTGAACGCGGTAGATATTGACGTGCCCAGTGATATTTCATCAGCTGCTTTTTTTCTGGTGGGGGCTTCTATTGCCGCTAATTCATCTGTTCGTTTAAATCATGTTGGTATTAATGAAACCCGGACGGGGATTATTGAAATATTAAAATTAATGGGTGCTGATATTACCCTGATCAATGAGCGCGAGGTAGGAGGCGAATGGGTTGCAGATATTCAAGTTAATTCGAGTCAACTGAAAGGGATTGAAATCCCAGAACACTTAGTGCCATTAGCCATTGATGAATTCCCAGTATTATTTGTGGCAGCAGCTTGTGCCGAGGGTGTGACCGTATTGACAGGTGCTGAAGAGTTGCGGGTTAAAGAAAGTGACCGTATTCAAGTGATGGCTGATGGCTTACAGCAATTAAAAGTTAAGGCAGAGCCTACGCCAGACGGCATGATTATACGGGGTGGTGAAATTGAGGGCGGTGAGGTTATTTCGCATGGCGATCATCGTATTGCGATGGCTTTTGCGATTGCAGGATTGCGTTCTAAAGCGCCCATTGTGATTCATGATTGTGAGAATGTGAATACTTCATTTCCTGAATTTGTATCGTTGGCTGGTGGGTTGGGGCTTGATATTTCCCAGACAAACGGATGAATAATCCAGTCTTAACGATAGATGGTCCGAGCGGAGCGGGCAAAGGAACGGTTAGTCGTGTCATTGCTAACCAGAAGGGGTGGCATTATTTAGACAGCGGGTCTATTTATCGTTCTTTGGCCATTGCTGTGTTAGATCAATCAGTTAATTTAGAAAGTAAAGCTGAGATTGTTCAACTCGCTAAAAATATGACGCTTGAGTTTTCAGGCGTTGAAGTTTTGGCTGTTAAATTGAATGGAATCGATATTACGGCGCGCTTGGCGACTGAAACCACCGGTAGTATAGCCTCTCAAATTGCCGTAATTCCTGAGGTGCGAGCGGTATTATTACAAAAACAACGTGATTTTAGGCAAGCCCCTGGGCTTGTGGCTGATGGCAGAGACATGGGGACAGTGGTGTTTTCTGAGGCGAACTATAAGGTGTTCTTAACCGCTTCAGCAGAAAAAAGGGCGTTAAGACGGTATAAGCAGTTGATTGAGAAAGGATTTAATGCTAATCTAGGCCAGATAACTCAAGAGATAGAGAGTCGAGACCTCCGTGATAGTCAACGTGCCACTGCGCCGTTGGCGCAGGCTGAAGGTGCGCTTTACGTGGATTCAACGGATAAAACCGTTGAGCAGGTCATTGCAGAGATTCTTTCATTTATGCTTTGAGTTTATCAGGTGGATCATAAATGCACTTAATTTAAGGTCTTTTATCAACTTAACAGAGAAATGTTTGTTTGAAGTTAAAGCAAACGCGGGAAAAGAATTATGAGCGAAAGCTTTGCAGAATTATTTGAAGAGAGTCTAGCTAAGACTGAAATGCGTACAGGCTCAATGCTAATGGGTACTGTCGTTGAAATTGATAGCGATAAAGTCATTGTTAATGCAGGATTAAAATCAGAAGGTGTCATACCTAAATGGCAGTTTTTGAATGCAGACGGTGAATTAGAAGTTGAAGTCGGGGACGAAATAGAAGTCGCCCTGGATTTAATTGAAGATGGCTTAGGCGCTACATTACTTTCCCGCGATAAAGCAAAACGAAATAAAGCTTGGTTGGAACTTGAAAAAGCATTTGAAGCGAATGAGACGATTACCGGCCGTATTAATGGACGTGTTCGTGGTGGATTAACGGTTGCTATTGGTGCCTTACAAGGGTTCTTACCGGGGTCATTAGTTGACGTGCGTCCTATTAGAGACACCAGTTTCTTGGAAGGGCATGATCTTGAGTTTAAAATCATTAAAATTGATCAAAAACGTAATAATGTTGTTGTCTCTCGTCGGGCGGTTGTTGAGTTGGAATATAGCGCTGAGCGTGAAGAATTACTGAACTCATTAAAAGAAGGTATTGTTATACCGGGTATTGTTAAGAATTTAACTGATTACGGTGCATTTATAGATCTAGGTGGTGTTGATGGCTTATTGCATATCACTGATATGGCTTGGCGTCGTATCCGTCATCCTTCTGAATGTGTAGAGATAGGTCAGGAAATCCAAGTTAAGGTCCTCAAGTACGATGAAGAAAAGAATCGTGTTTCTTTAGGTATGAAACAAATGGGTGAAGATCCTTGGCAGAATATTGCTAGAAGATACCCGTCCGGTGCTAAATTATTCGGTAAAGTGAATAATCTTACGGATTATGGTTGTTTTGTTGAAATTGAAGAGGGTGTTGAAGGTTTGGTTCACGTTTCTGAAATGGATTGGACAAATAAAAATGTTAACCCGTCTAAATTGGTTCAACTGGGTGATGAAGTCGAAGTTATGGTGTTGGAGATTGACGAAGAGCGTCGTCGTATCTCACTTGGGATGAAACATTGCCAAACAAATCCTTGGGAAGAATTTGGTGCATTACATAATAAAGGCGATAAAATCACCGGTAAAATTAAATCTATTACTGATTTTGGTATCTTTATCGGTCTTAATGGAAATATTGACGGTTTGGTGCACATGTCCGATATTTCTTGGTCAGAAAGTGGCGAAGATGTAGCGCGTGATTATAAAAAAGGTGATGAGATTGAAACAGTTATATTGACTGTTGATACGGAGCGTGAGCGTATTTCATTAGGTATTAAGCAATTAGAACAGGATCCTTTCCAAGGCTTCTTGGCTCAACATGAGAAAGGTACACCGATTAAAGGTGTTATTACTGAAGTTGATGTTAAAGGCGCAGTTGTAAGAATTACTGACAGTATTGAAGGCTATATCAGAGCATCGGAAGTTAATCGTGACCGTGTTGAAGATGTTCGTACACACCTCAAAGAAGGTGATGAAATTGAAGCTAAATATATTGGTATTGATAAAAAGAACAAGTCAATTTCCTTGTCTATTAAAGCATTAAGTGAAGATGAAGAGACTGCAACTATTAAGAATTATAAGCAAAAATCTTCTGGTTCTGCAGTGAAGAGTGCACCAACATTAGGTGATTTATTCAAACAAATGGATAAATAATTAAAGGCCTTATTAAGGTAGCCACGAGTTTGTGGCTGCCTTGATTTTTTTAAGCGTTAAACAGGAATAGTCACTTGTGACAAAATCAGAATTAATTGAAGAGTTGTCAAAAAAACAACCGCATTTACCGCCTAAGGATGTTGAATTAGCGGTTAACTGTATGTTGGAGCAGATCAATCAATCATTGTCTTCGGGTGAAAGAATAGAAATACGTGGTTTTGGTAGTTTTTCGTTACACTACCGTCCTTCTCGTATGGGACGGAACCCTAAAACCGGTGGTGCTGTTGCTTTAGCACCTAAATTTGTCCCGCATTTTAAGCCGGGTCGAGAACTAAAGGAGCGCGTCGATGCTTCTAAAGATAGTTATAAAATAACCTGCTGAGTTTTTCCTTCTTTCGAATCGTTAGTGTTTTTTCATTAATTTTTATCGAAGTCTTTTTTTAGAGTCAATTTTTTTAAATGTTTCCAGAACTGCGAGTAATCATTCTCCTTTGAATCATGTTGCGGGCATAACCTGATGGCTAATTTATGGGTAGGTTGGAAAATAAAGTCAATTTAGATTATAATGAGAATCATTATTAATTAGAATCTTAATAAGATTGCTTTATGATGCCGCTTATTTTCCAAAACTTAGCGATCGGAGATCGTGCTCGAATTACTGGCTTTGATAATGCAGGTCGAGCCTACCGTAAACGATTGTTGGCGATGGGTTTAACCCCAGGGACTGAATTTATAGTTTCTCGCTTTGCGCCTATGGGCGACCCTGTTCAAATCAAACTACGTGGTTTTTCTTTGTCACTTAGAAAAGATGAGGCGCGAGTTTTATTGTTAGAAGCCGTTATAGATGCAAGCTAGCTTTTCTGTAGGTGTGGTTGGTAACCCTAACTGTGGAAAAACTACATTATTCAATGTATTAACGGGTTCGAGGCAGCATGTAGGAAATTGGCCTGGTGTTACCGTTGAACGTAAAACGGGTGAATATCTTCACAATAACACTAAAATTGAATTGGTTGATTTACCCGGGACCTATTCATTAGAAGTGACTGATGACAGTGTGTCGTTGGATGAAAAAATAGCACGCGATTATGCGGTATCAGGGCAATCAGATTTAATTATTAATATTATTGATGCTTCTAATATTGAACGGAATCTTTACTTAACGACGCAATTATTAGAAATGAAAGTACCTATGTTGGTGGTGCTTAACATGATGGATACTGCAAAAAATAGCGGAATTGATATTAATATTGCGGCTTTGGCTGAAAGTTTAGGTTGTCCTGTAGTACCCATAATTGCCTCGACTAAACACGGTATAGGCGTATTGAAAGAGGCGGTTAATACGGCCTTATTTGCACCTCATATTCCTGATATTACCATTGACTATCATCTGAATTTAGAACAGGCGATTTCTGAGTTGTCGGTGACTGTGTCTGGTATTGCTGTAGAAAAATGCAATCATAATACCCGCTGGTTAGCGTTACGACTCTTAGAGGGAGATACTTTAGCCAAGCAATTGGTAGATGATGAAATAAAATCAGTGGCGAGTCAGTTAGTTCATCGGGTTGAAGAGTTAGCTGATGAAGAAGTTGATATTCTGACGGCAGATGCACGTTATAGTTTTGCTAATAAATTGAACTATCAGTGTATTAATAAAGTAACAGAGGTATCGCGTCAGTTTTCAGATTCGATTGATCAAATGGTGCTGAATCGCTTTATGGGCATCCCTATATTTTTATTAGTTATGTATTTAATGTTTATGTTTACTATAAATATAGGCAGTGCATTTATTGATTTTTTTGATCAATTTATAGGTGTTTTTCTAATAGATGGATTGAGTGTTTTACTGCAAGAATGGAATTGGCCTGATTGGCTTATTGTATTGAGTACACATGGCTTAGGCGGCGGCATTCAGGTCGTTGCGACCTTTATTCCCATTGTCGGGTTTTTATTTTTATTCTTATCAGTGCTGGAAGACTCGGGGTATATGGCGCGTGCGGCTTTTGTAATGGATCGTTTTATGCGGTTAATCGGCTTGCCGGGTAAATCATTTGTGCCCATGATTGTTGGATTTGGTTGTAATGTGCCGGCGATCATGGCGACACGGACGCTAGAAAGTCCGCGTGATCGGATTCTGACAAACTTAATGAACCCTTTTATGTCATGTGGTGCGCGCTTACCGGTTTATGCGTTATTTGCTGCCGCTTTTTTTCCTGTGGGTGGGCAGAATTTGGTTTTCGGATTATATTTAATTGGTATTTTTGTGGCCGTTTTGACGGGTTTGATAATGAAGTGGGCATTATTTAGAGGAAAGTCAATGCCTTTCATTATGGAATTGCCGCCTTATCATATGCCTACATTACGGGGTATTTTGATCAGGGCGTGGGAGCGATTAAAAACATTTATTTTTAATGCCGGTAAAGTCATTGTTCCGATGGTTATAGTGTTAAATTTTATGAGTGCAATGGGTACGGATGGTACCTTTAGTCGTGGCAACAGTGACCAATCAATTTTAAGTGAAGTAGGGCGAGAGTTAACGCCGATTTTCGAGCCCATGGGGATTTCTTCTGATAATTGGCCTGCAACAGTAGGTATTTTTACGGGTTTACTGGCTAAGGAAGCCGTTGTCGGAACCTTAGATGCCTTATACAGCGAGCGTTCAGCGCAACTCGAAGGGCGCACGATTGAACCAGAAGTATTTGATTTATGGGTAGGCATTACAGAAGCCTTTCAGACTATCCCTGAAAATCTTCTTGAAGTGGTTGACAATGCTTTTGACCCGTTAGGGCTCAATATTGGCGAAACCCAAGACCTCGTAACTGCAGCAGAAGAGCAGGAGGTTAATAGTGGAACCTATAGGGCGATGCAATCAAGTTTTAATGGCAAGGCAGGGGCATTCGCTTATTTGTTATTTATTTTACTGTATGCACCGTGTGTCGCGGCAACAGCGGCAATTTATAAGGAAACGAGTTTGGTTTGGGCTGTCTTTGTTCTGTTTTGGACGACAGGTATTGCTTATATGTCAGCGGTTATTTCTTATCAGTGGCTTACTTTTGATTCTCACCCGGTCTATTCAATGGCCTGGATTATCAGTATGTTAAGTTGTTTCTTAGGGGTTATTCTAATTCTTAAGATCTGGGGTAATTGGCAGTATCGAAAACCCTCAGAAGTATCACCGGTTACTGGTGATAAGACATGATTCTGTCCGACTTACGGTACTACATAAAGGAACATAAGCGCGTTGCACTAATTGATTTAGTGAATCATTTTGATATGGATGCTGATGCGATGCGAGGAATGCTCGGAAAATGGATTAATAAGGGTAAAATTAAGAAAATGGCAATGGAGAACGGGTGCGGTACTCAATGTTGTAAGTGTGATCCGCGGCTAACTGAATTCTATGAATGGGTTGATTCGGGTGACGCTAAGTCCTAGTCGCGGTGATCAGTTTAGTTTCATTAACAATGCTTTTTTTATTAAGGTAATAGAGAAACATGATGGTCACTATGAAGTGTGTTTTTTATCATTAGGATACGAATAAGCCTGAAATAAGTCATGTACACGTTTAAAGTGAGTTGTTAGCTTTAAATAGATTGTGTGTCTGGGTCCAATATAAGCAATATTTCAAGTATAATGCAGCACTTTTGTCACTGAATAATTATGGCGGATTTTTTAACTGAATTACAGCGTCGGCGAACCTTTGCAATTATTTCGCATCCTGATGCAGGAAAAACAACACTCACAGAAAAATTATTACTGTTTGGCGGCGCCATACAATTAGCTGGATCGGTTAAGGGTCGAAAGGCTGCACGTCATGCCACATCGGATTGGATGGAAATGGAAAAACAGCGAGGGATTTCAGTGACCACATCGGTCATGCAATTTGATCATAAGGGTAAGATTCTTAATTTACTGGATACCCCAGGGCACGCAGATTTTTCCGAAGACACCTACCGTACGTTAACCGCTGTTGATTCTGCATTGATGGTCATTGACGTTGCTAAGGGTGTTGAAGAACGAACCGTAAAATTAATGGAGATTTGTCGGTTACGAGACACGCCTATTTTGACATTTATTAATAAATTAGATCGGGAAGGGCGTGACTCCATCGATCTTTTAGATGAAGTCGAAAAGATATTAAAAATAGATTGTGCCCCGATGACATGGCCGATTGGTATGGGGAAGCGATTTAAGGGTGTCTATCATATTTATAACGATGCAGTACATATATTCACTCCAAATCATGGCGGAAAAGTTGCTGAAGGTACCATTATTGAGGGGCTTGATAATCCAGAGCTTGATGTACTCGTTGGTGATCAAGCAGATGAATTACGTGAGGAAATTGAGTTGGTAAAGGGTGCAAGTCATGCTTTTAATCTGGATCAATATTTACAGGGCAAGCAGACGCCGGTTTTTTTTGGTTCTGCAATTAATAATTTTGGAATTAAAGAGTTGTTGGATGCTTTTGCTGAATATGCACCGATGCCTCAGAGCCGCCAATCTATCCAACGGACAGTGGAATCCTCAGAAAAGGATTTTACTGGCTTTGTTTTTAAAGTACAGGCGAACATGGACCCGGCTCATCGTGACAGAGTCGCATTTATGCGGGTTTGTTCGGGGCAGTTTAGTAAAGGTATGAAAATGAATCATGTGCGCGCAGGTAAAAATATTCAGGTCGGTAATGCCATTACTTTTCAGGCGGATAGCCGTAAAAATGTAGAAGAAGCGTTTCCAGGGGATATTATTGGTCTTCATAATCACGGAACCATTCAGGTGGGTGATACTTTTTCACAGGGCGAAACACTCAAATACAGTGGTATACCTTTTTTTGCGCCTGAATTATATCGTAAGGTTGTTTTAAAAGACCCCTTGAGAACCAAAGCCTTGCAAAAAGGTTTAGCGCAGTTAACGGAAGAAGGAGCTACACAGTTATTTAAGCCACTTAGAAATAATGACCTGATTTTAGGTGCTGTAGGTGTGCTCCAGTTCGATGTGACTGCGTTTAGGCTAAAGGGTGAATATAACGTTGAATGCGTTTATGATACGGTGAGTATTTTTGGCGCTCGCTGGATTACTTCGGGTGACCCTGAGCAGTTAGCGTTGTTTAAGAAAAAGGCTTTTGATAACTTAGCCGAGGATGGCGGTGGCTATTTAGTGTATTTAGCCAGTAGTCGTGTTAATTTGCAGTTAGCGGAAGAGCGTTGGCCAGAAATCAATTTTAATGCAACGCGTGAGTTATAAGGAAGGGGATTTTGGGGTCACTTAATCACTTGAGCTTGTTGTAATATTTTGCGTAAAGTTGCAACGCGTTTACGATTAACCCCTAAGTCACTGTAACCGACTCTAGATGCAGAACGTATGTCAATGGTTTGGTTTTTTTCATTAAGTAATAAGGTTATATCATCTGTAAATCGAAAAATAAGACTGGTTACTTCGGCTTGAATGAGACCGTTTGTAACTTCTTTTATTTGCGTACGCGGTTGCTCTTGGAGGACTTTTAAAACGAATGGCCAGGCTGTTGATGCATTCATTTTAAGTGTAAAGGGTTCTATGAAGTGCTCGGTGTCTGAGGACGGGGCCTTGCTGGATACACAATTAGGACTGTTAGGGCATTGACTTAATTGTGAGACGTTTTGTGCGCGGGTTTGTGATGGCGTTGACATAGTGACTAAAAAAATAATTATTAAGGCGTAAGAGAAATGGATGCTCATCAGTAGAAGAGTGGCTCAGCTAAGAAAAAGATTACCTTTTCAGGGTGTCATTTATTTAATTAGATTTAATATAAACCATTTTTGTGGAAATTAGAATTACTAAGGAGTCATTCTCTTATAGTTTGGAGCAGAAAATAACTACGGAGGTTGTTGTTTATTGCATTTGTATCCGGCTGATGCCGCGCTTAACCTATCCTATTGCGGCCTTAAAGCGGAATAGATACGAATTGTTAGCTTAAAAATATGCGTAATCAAATAAATCGGAAGGTATGTGTTGCACCGATGCTCGATTGGACGGATAAGCATTGCCGTTTTTTTCATCGTTTAATTTCCAGACACACCGTACTATATAGCGAAATGATAACGACCAATGCGTTGTTGCGAGGGAATGCGGCTTCGTTTTTAGCCTTTAATCCTTGTGAATCACCGCTTGCATTGCAGTTAGGAGGGTCTGATCCAAAGGCGTTAGCTGAATGTAGTGTTATGGCTGAAGATTTTGGCTATGATGAGATTAATCTTAATGTGGGTTGTCCGAGTGACCGGGTGCAAAATGGTCGTTTCGGTGCTTGTTTGATGGCAGAGCCTGCAACGGTCGCGGAATGCATTTTAGAAATGCAACATAAAGTTAACATTCCAGTAACGGTTAAAAACAGAATTGGTATTGATGGCAAAGAAACCTACGGTGATTTGTTAGCTTTTATTGAAACAGTTGCAGGAGGCGGGTGTGAGGTTTTTATTATTCACGCACGGATTGCGGTTTTAAGTGGTTTGTCACCGAAGCAAAATAGGGATATTCCGCCTTTACAATATGAATTTGTAAACCAGATTAAGGCGGCGTTCCCTACCTTGGAGATTATTGTTAACGGTGGGGTTAAAACGTTGGACCAGGTGGATAGTCATTTAAAAACCCTTGATGGAGCAATGATTGGTCGAGAGGCTTACCATAATCCTTATTTGCTTTCAGGTGTGGACTCCCTTTTTTATCAGGAGGAGGCTGTTTGTTTAACGCGCCATGAAATTATTGAAGCGATGATCCCTTATGTTCAAAAGCAATTAGCGATGGGTGTTCGTTTGAATCAAATAACACGTCATTTATTAGGCTTGTTCCACGGTGAACCCGGTGCCAGAAAATGGCGGCGTTACTTAAGTCAGCATGCACATGAACAAGGTGTAAATGAATCTGTTTTGTTAACAGCTTTAGATTTTGTCTGATTGAAAAGGACGTTATAATAAATGATTTATTTACCCTTATCCTTAAAATAAAGTTGAGAAACCTCTATGGAAGATTATTTTTCAAAAATCATTGAATCGGTAGGTGAAGACCTTGACCGTGAAGGATTGGTTGATACCCCAAAGCGTGCTGCAAAAGCATTTAAGTTTTTAAATAACGGCTATACTAAAAACCTTGATGAAGTCCTCAATAATGCTGTTTTTGAGGCCGACACTGATGATATGGTTATTGTGAAGAATATCGAAATGTATTCTTTATGCGAGCATCACTTATTGCCTTTTATTGGTCAGTGTCATATTGGTTATTTACCGAGTAAAAAAGTTATTGGATTGTCTAAAATAGCGCGTATTGTTGATATGTATTCACGGCGAATGCAAATTCAGGAGCGGTTAACTAAACAAATTGCAAGTGCAATCGGTGATGCAATAGATGCCCGGGGTGTTGCGGTCGTTATTGAGGCTAAACATCTTTGCATGATGATGCGAGGTGTCGAAAAGCAAAACTCAGTCATGGCAACTTCAGTCATGACCGGTATTTTCCGAGATGAACTCAATACTCGCATGGAATTTTTGAATTTAATTAAAGACCGGTAGAACGTTTAGTTTTTTGGTGTGATGTCATTAGCTAGTTAGCGGGTATTTTAGTCAGCAATTAAGGGTGAGAGGAATTTAAATGAAAAAAACGGTTATGGCATCTTGGGGAGATCAACCCGCTAAAATACGTTGTGTTAA
>MPSY01000001.1:76379-103702 GCA_001901525.1 Methylococcales bacterium OPU3_GD_OMZ
CAATATGGGTTGATGAAAGGTCCGGTCTACGTCAGAGAGCATTCCATTCAAGCTAAACATGAGCGTTCTGGCTCTTTTATGCCGGCCATGATCTTTAAACCAACACTGTTTAAGCCGCTTTTCATCGCTTTGCTTTTTATAGTTATTTGGTTATTAGATCAATTTAATCCTTTGACGGCCAGTGATGCGGCATTTAGCTTGAATTTTGACCCTTCTTTTTTTGTGATGTTTTTACCGTTAGCTTTGTTATATATACCGGTGATAGGTTCCTTTGATAGAGACCATTGTATTTATCCGCTGCGTGATGAATTTAGGGGCTCTGAAAATGTTCAAAATACGTTAGATGCTTTAGGTCAGTTGGATGAATTACTTTCGTTTATTAAGTTAAAAGAGGCTTATCCATCGGCAATGATCATGCCGATAGTTGTTGATAAAAAGCACTATGAAGTCAGCCTAACGCAAGCGGTTAATCCTATTTTAGGAAAGACTATCGAGAATTATGTTGGTAATGATTTCAGTTTACAGAAAGATCGGTTGGCTTTTATTACAGGACCTAACAGCGGTGGGAAGACTGCTTTTTGTAAAACGTTAACGCAAATCCAATTGCTCTCGCAAATAGGGTGTTTTGTGCCGGCGGCAGCGGCTTCTTTAACTATTGCCGATAGGATTTATTATCAAGCTCCTTTGATTAGCCATTTAGATGATGGTGAAGGGCGATTTGGCACTGAACTTAAAAGAACCAAAAATATTTTTTTATCTTCTACAACAAAGAGTTTAGTCGTTTTAGATGAATTATCTGAAGGGACTACTTTTGAGGAAAGAATAGAAACCGGTCGCAATATCATGGAAGGGTTCTTAAAGAAAGGAAATGGCACTATTCTCATTACCCATAATTATCAGTTAGTTGATGATTTTTTTCAGCGATCCATTGGCTTGCCTTGTCAGGTTGAATTTCAAAATGAAGAACCTACCTTTAGGTTGATTTCTGGTATTTCACGAAATAGTCATGCGGACCGCGTTGCTAAAAAGGTTGGTTTTTCTAAGAGTGATATCGAGAATTACTTAAAACAAGACGGTGATCTGTAATACAGAAAGCGTTTTTTACAAGCCATTTTGCCGTTTTTTATGGGTTGTTAGGGTTGCAATATGTCCTAGTGTTACTAACTTTACATTAATTTAGTGAGCTTAAGAATTTCGTCAGCTATGAGGTTCTTTGTAGATAGATTAAAGGAGTTGAACATGAGTTGGGAAAATAAAAAAACTGACAATGGCGTTGTTCTTGTGGTTGATGATGCTATTGAGAACATTATGGTTATTGAAGCCATATTAGAGCAAGAGTATTGCGTTCTATCTGCAGAAAATGGTCAACAAGCAATTGATATTTGTTTAGAAGAACGCCCGCCCGATTTACTTTTACTTGATGTAGAAATGCCTGGTTTAGATGGCTTTCAGGTCTGTCGTTTTTTAAAAAATGACCCTAGAACAGTCAAAATTCCGATTATTTTCGTGACCAGTCATACCGATAAAGACGCCGAAGCCTCTGGGTTTAGTGAGGGCGGTGTGGATTTTATACCCAAGCCGATTGATATTAATGTTCTTAAGGCTAGAGTGAAGACACATATCAATTTATCGAAAACGGAGCGATTATTAGAAACAAAGGTGAAGTTACGAACAGAGCAGTTGGAGCAAATTCAGAAAGAGGTCCTGTATGCATTAGCCCGTGCGGCTGACTATAAAGATAACGAAACTGGGGCGCATGTAGACAGAGTGAGTCGTTCTGCCGAAATTTTAGCAAGTAAGGTAACTCAAAACAAAGAATGGTTAGGATCGCTTAAAGTCGCAGCGATGTTGCATGATATTGGGAAAATTGGAATACCTGATGCAATCATTCTTAAAGAAGGTTCTTTGGATGCAAAAGAATGGGAAATAATGAAAACGCATACTCTGACAGGCGATAAAATCATTGGTGACCAATGTCACTCTGAGGCGATGATTTTAGCAAAAGAAATTGCTATTGGGCACCATGAAAAGTGGGATGGTAGCGGTTATCCGTTGGGTTTGAGTGGAGAAGATATTCCATTTTCAGCACGGATAGTCGCTTTGGCAGATGTTTTTGATGCTTTGACATCGAAGCGGCCTTATAAAGAGGTCTGGTCCGTAGAGAAGGCGGTTAATTTTATCGATGAATCTTTTGGCCAGCATTTTGATCCTAGTTTGGCGGAGCCGTTTCATCAGGCTTTACCTGAAATGCTGGACGTAAAAGAAGCCTTCAAGGACGCTGTAGATTAACTGGGTTCGAGTTCAGGGTAAAATATATTCACATTAAAATGTTCTAGAATAGATATTAATTTAATTAGTGGCAGACCGATCAATGCATTAGGGTCTTCTGTGTGAATTCGTTCAAACAATGCAATCCCTCTTTTTTCCACTTGAAAGCCGCCGGCACAATGAATTGAAGGTTCAATATGGACGTACCGTTCAATTTGTTGATCCGATAAGGCTTTGAACTGGACTGTGGTTATATCCAGTTTGGTTATTTGTTCGCTTGTTGTCGTATTAAGAACACTGATGCTGGTATAAAATTTAACCTCTTGATTAGCGCATAATTTGAGTTGGACGATATTATTTTTAACGGTACCAGGTTTTGTTAATTGTTGGTTGTTTAACATAGCAACTTGGTCAGAGCTAATAATTAGATGATCTGGGTAACGACTAGCTACCGTTTTTGCTTTGATTTTGGCGAGTGTTATGGCGAGTTCAGCGGGTGTTTTTTCAGCGTAATTTTGTTCATCTACCATGGGTGAGGCAATACTAAAAGGTAGATGAAGGGTCTCAAGTAATACTTTTCTATAGATTGAACTGGATGCTAAAACAATTTTATGCATCGGTTTCCCCAACAAATTGATTAATAAAGGAATTGACGATCTTAGCCAATAAATATATGATTGTATGGTTATGTTAGATCGAATCCCTGAATATGTAAATCCTTTGTCTTTAGCGGAAAAACACCGTGAATATAAAGGTGAGCTTAGTATTTTGTCGATGCAGCGGTTGTCTGAACTTCTTATCAATAGTGAAGGGTGGGTGCATTTTCAGTTGCTTTTTTCAAAGCAAGGGAAATTAGCGACGATAACGGGTGAAATTGAAGCTGAAGTCTATCTTGAGTGTCAAAATTGTCTGGGTGCTATGGTGCATGTTGTTCGTAAACCTGTTCAATTGGGAATTATTAATTCAACAGATGAGATTAAGCAGTTATCGGATCATTTTGAACCGTTGGTACAGAGTGAAGATAAGATAGCGTTTAGAGAAATTGTTGAAGATGAAATTATTTTGTCAATTCCAGATATCCCTAAACACATTGAGGTGTGTTTAAGGCAGTCTTTGGGAAAGACGGAAGATGAACTGGAAAAGGGTGTTCAAAAGGAATCCCCTTTTTCGATATTAAAAGATTTAAAAAAAACCGGAGTATAGAAATGGCTGTTCAAAAAAGTCGCAAAACACGTGCTAAACGAGGTGATCGTAGAGGGCATGATAGTTTGACTGCAAAAACGTTAACACAGGATCCAATGAGTGGTGAAATGCATTTACGTCACCATGTTAGTCCTGATGGTTATTACAAAGGTCGTCAAATCATTTCGACTACTGAAGAAGATTAACAGTAATGACATTTGCAGCCATTGATGCCGTTTTGCGGGGTCAGTGGCTGTTGTGTATTTGAAACATAGATAATTGAAATGTATGTTTGATTATGAGTGAATTTCGGAGTTATTTGTGAGTATTGGTTCAACAATTGCTATTGATGCTATGGGGGGAGATTTTGGACCCGAGGTAACAATTCCCGCGTCGTTACAATGCCTTAAAGACAATGTGAATTTAAGATTGATTTTTGTGGGTAACGAAACGGTTATTAGAGAACATTTAGAAGCGCAGGGGCATAAGGATTCTAAGCGAATTAGAATACAGCATGCATCTCAAAAAGTTGAAATGGATGATTCACCCGCAAAAGTGCTTCGTACCAAGAAGGACTCATCAATGCGTGTTGCTATTAATTTAGTCCGTAGCGGTGAAGCCGATGCCTGTGTGAGTGCTGGGAATACGGGTGCATTAATGGCTACCGCTCGATTTGTTTTGAAAATGATCCCTGGTATTGATCGCCCCGCTATTATCTCAACCTTACCCTCTGTGTTTGGGCATACGCATGTGCTTGATTTAGGCGCTAATGTTGATAGTAGTGCGGAACATTTATTTCAGTTTGGTGTTATGGGTTCAGAATTAGTTAAAGCTATTGACGGTATTGATCATCCAACCTTAGGCCTTCTAAATATTGGTGAAGAGGATATGAAGGGTAATGAACAGGTTAAAATGGCGGCTCAGTTATTTGAAAATTCAGACTTGAATTATATTGGTTTTGTCGAGGGAACAGCTTTAAATGCGGGTTCAACGAAGGTGGATTTAATTGTGACCGATGGTTTTGTTGGTAATGTTGCCCTTAAAGCTATAGAAGGAGCGGCTAAAATGATTGGCTATGCATTGAAAGAGGCGTTTAATAAGAATTTGTTGACAAAATTAACAGCGTTAGTCGTAATGCCTGTGTTAAGTAATTTTAAACAGAGAATAGATCCGCGGCTGTATAATGGCGCAACATTTTTAGGTCTTCGTGGCACTGTGATTAAAAGTCACGGTGGAGCTGATGTGGTTGCATTTGCTAATGCAGTTAAAATAGCCGAGGTTGAAATAGCACAAGATATTCCTAAAAAAATAAGTGAGCGCGTGCAGCAGGTTTTGGCTGAGAGGAAACATTAATGACTTTTTATTCGCGAATCGCTGGAACGGGCGGTTATTTACCTGAAGAAATTCGTAGCAACGATGATATTTCCAAAATGGTTGATACTTCTGATAGTTGGATTTATGAGCGTACAGGCATTAAAAATCGTCATGTGGCAGCGTCCCATGAAACAGCTTCTAGTATGGCCGAAGTTGTTGCTCGCCAAGCGCTTGAGGCTGCTGGAATGGACGCTCAAGAAATAGATTTAATAGTATTGGCGAGTAGTACACCTGACCGGGTTTTCCCCAGTGCAGCTTGCTTATTACAGCAACGATTAGAGATTCGTGATTGTGCTGCTTTTGATGTTTCAGCGGCTTGTTCTGGTTTTATCTATGCATTAAGTATCGCGGATCAATATATTAAGTCCGGATCGGCTAAAAAAGTTTTAGTCATTGGGTCTGAGCTTAATACGCGTGTAGTTGATTGGACCGATAGAGGAACTTGTATTCTTTTTGGCGATGGTGCGGGTGGCGTTATTCTTGAGGCCTCAGAAGAACCGGGTGTTTTATCAACGCATATACATTCAGATGGGAAATATAAGGACTTGCTTTACTTGCCAAATCCACAGGCTGAAATTAAGTCTGAAGAGGATGGAAATATTGTCATGAAAGGTAATGAGGTTTTTCGTATTGCGGTCAATACCTTAGGACGAATTGTTGAAGAAACCTTAGCCGCTAACAACATGACAAGAGCTGAGATTGACTGGTTGGTTCCTCATCAGGCAAATACACGTATTATCGGAGCAACAGCCAAAAAATTAAAAATGTCTATGGATCATGTGGTTATGACGCTTGAGAATCAGGGTAATACTTCATCTGCATCGGTGCCATTAGCGCTCAATGAAGCGGTACGTGATGGCAGAATTAAGCGTGGTCAAACGATATTATTAGAAGCGTTTGGCGGTGGTTTCACGTGGGGCTCTGCGTTAATAAAATATTAATTTGAGGTGGGTTTTTAATGGAAGATCAACAAAGTAATTTAGCATTTGTATTTCCTGGGCAGGGTTCACAATCTATTGGGATGCTCACTGCATTAGCTGAGACTCATGCCGAGGTTAAACAGGTGTTTGAACAGGCTTCAGAAATTCTTAGTATTGATTTTTGGAAATTAATACAAGAAGGTCCTGTTGAGGAACTTAACCAAACACAAAATACTCAGCCGGTCATGTTGGCAGCAGGAATTGCTACGTGGAAGGTATGGTGTCAGCAAACTAATGTTAGACCGCAGTATGTGGCAGGACATAGTTTGGGTGAATATACGGCTTTAGTGGCGGCAGGCGCTATCTCCTTTGAAGATGCAATTTTATTAGTTGCCGAGCGTGGGCGCTTAATGCAAGAAGCGGTTCCGCAAGGTACGGGTGCAATGGCTGCCATTTTAGGGTTAACGGATGAGCAGGTTGTGACTATTTGTGCAGCAGCTGCTAATGGTGAAATTGTTTCGGCAGTTAATTTTAATTCGCCTGGACAGGTTGTTATTGCGGGTAATACTGCGGCTGTTGAGCGAGCGATGACAGCCGCAAAAGATGCCGGTGCTAAACGAGCCCTGTTGTTACCGGTCAGTGTCCCTTCGCATTGTGCATTGATGGAATCTGCAGCGAGTAAACTCGCTGATGTTCTTAACCCCATGGCCATGATTCCGCCGGATATGACTTTAATTCATAACGTAGATGTTGCGGCCCATTCTGACTCTGAAACTATTAAATCATTGCTTACATCACAATTGTATCAACCGGTTCGTTGGGTACAGACCATTCAATATATCCAACGTCAAGAAGTTGAACATTTTATTGAATGTGGCCCCGGTAAAGTTTTAATGAGTTTAAATAAACGTATTGCCAAAGGTGCAAATCATTTGGCAATTCTTGATTCTTCAACCCTGGATAATGTATTGGAGACAGTGAATGACTAAACAAATTGCACTAATCACCGGAGCCAGTCGCGGAATTGGTCGCGCTATTGCAGAAAAGCTTGCACAAGATGGTTTTTTTGTTATTGGTACTGCAACGTCGCAGAAAGGTGCTGACGCCATTACTGCTTATTTAGCCGAAAAAAATTTATCAGGATCAGGTTGCGAATTGAATGTTGCAGATTCTGAGTCTATTGCTGCTGTTATTAAAACAATTAACGAGACTTATGGTGCTCCAACGGTTTTAGTTAATAATGCAGGTATTACGCGTGATAATTTATTGATGCGGATGAAAGATGATGAATGGGATGACATTATTAATACTAATTTGACCTCTATTTTTAGGATGAGTAAGGCTTGTCTTAGAGGGATGATGAAAGCAAGGGTTGGGCGTGTCATTAATATCTCTTCGGTTGTAGGTTCAACCGGAAATGCTGGGCAAACTAATTATGCCGCTGCAAAAGCGGGTTTGGTTGGATTTACTAAGTCAATGGCGAAAGAAGTGGGTAGCCGAAATATTACTGTAAATACAGTGGCGCCTGGTTTTATTGATACCGATATGACGCGAGAATTGGCTGATGAACATAAAGAAGTCTTATTAGCATCGATTCCCTTGAGTCGCTTAGGCGCACCTAAAGAAATTGCACATGCAGTCTCTTTTTTAGCCTCTGAGGGGGCTTCTTATGTAACGGGGGAAACCTTACATGTGAACGGAGGCATGTTTATGCCATAACTTATTGAAATAATAATAAATTTCAATAAGGGTATTGGATTGTACATTTCTTGAGTGACTTTTCTCGAAATTGACGTATAATCTAGCCGCAATTGTGACTATTCTATGAGTTCATTATGTTCTGTAGAGATAGCCTAATTTTAGAGTAATTTGAAGGAAACTTAAAATGAGTGATATTGAAGAACGTGTAAAAAAGATTGTTGCAGAACAGTTAGGTGTTAAAGAAGATATAGCAAATGACTCTTCTTTTGTTGATGATTTAGGTGCTGATTCATTAGATACAGTGGAATTAGTCATGGCGCTTGAAGAAGAATTTGAATGCGAGATTCCAGACGAAGAAGCTGAGAAAATCACGAGTGTTCAGGAAGCGATTGATTACGTCAACGCAAATAAATAAGATTAAAATATAGAATTAGCGGGTTTCATTTGAGTCCCGCTCTGTTTTTTATTGTTTTTTACAAAGAATTTTAAGGTAACAAATTGAGTTCTCGTCGAGTTGTGATCACTGGATTAGGAGCTGTTACGCCATTGGCGAATACGGTTTCTGAAACATGGGATGGTATCGTTAATGGCAAAAGCGGTATCAGTGCTATTGATTCATTTGATATATCACCTTTTGCATCGCGCTTTGGCGGTGTCATCAGGGATTTAGATATCGGTCAATATATCCCGTTAAAAGATGCCAAGCGGATGGATGGATTTATCCATTACGGGTTGGTTGCCGGTTGTCAGGCGATCGAAGATGCAGGTCTTATTGTTACTGATGAAAATGCGGAACGTATTGGCGTGGCTATTGGTGCCGGTATTGGTGGTGTGACAGGTATTGAAGATTGTCATGCAACCTATGTAAAAGGTGGCCCACGACGTATTTCTCCTTTCTTTGTTCCCGGGAATATCATTAATATGATATCCGGTAATTTATCGATAAAATACGGTCTTAAAGGACCTAATTTTGCAATTGTTACCGCCTGTACTACCGGAACACATAATATTGGCGATTCGGCTAGATTGATTAAATACGGCGATGCCGATGTTATGATCGCAGGGGGTGCGGAACGTTGTACAAGTTCACCGACTGCAATGGGTGGGTTTGCTTCTGCTAAAGCACTCTCTCGGCGCAATGATGATCCAACGAATGCGAGTCGTCCTTGGGATGTTGACCGGGATGGTTTTGTATTAAGTGATGGCGCTGGTGTTGTGGTTCTAGAAGAACTTGAGCATGCTAAAAAACGCGGTGCTAAAATCTACGCTGAGCTTGTTGGTTATGGCATGAGTGCTGATGCTTATCATATGACATCACCGTCTGAAAGTGGTGAAGGCGCTGCACGTTGTATGACTAATGCCTTACGGGACGCACAGTTAAATGCTGATCAGGTTGATTATATTAATGCGCATGGTACTTCAACACCTGCAGGTGATATAGCAGAGACGCAAGCAGTTAAAAGAGCACTGGGCGATGCCGCTTATAAGACGGCCGTGAGTTCAACAAAATCAATGATTGGACACATGTTAGGCGCTGCCGGTGGAATAGAGGCGGTATTAACAGCGTTAGCCATAACAGACCAAGTGGCCCCACCTACTATTAATCTTGATAACCAAGATCCTGCATGTGATCTTGATTATGTTCCTAATGTTGCAAGAAATATGGCTATTGATATTGCTGTTTCTAATTCTTTTGGATTTGGTGGAACGAATGGTAGTCTTGTTTTCAAACGTTTTTCATAAAAAGCACATTTTCTTCTGATGTAATTTCTTTCAGACTGTGTTGACTGATGTACTCATTAATGGTGAAAAGAAACACAATTTAGATATAACTGATCGTGGTCTTCAATACGGCGATGGTTTATTTGAAACGATAGAAGTCACATCAGGGCGAGCAGTTTTTATATCACGTCATCTCGATCGTTTACAACTGGGTTGTAAGCAACTATTCATTCCTTATCCTGGTGATACTGTTCTTTTAAGTGAAATCGATCTTTTGCTTGAAGGAATCGAAAGTGCTGTCCTGAAAATTCAATTAACCCGAGGGCAAGGTGGTCGAGGGTATCGACAGCCTGAAATTATTGAGCCAACGAGAATTTTGTCGTTGTATCCCTTTCCTGCTTTTCCGGAATGTTATAAACAAGAAGGTGTTAGAGTTAGACTCTGTTCAGGCAGACTAAGCTCTAATCCAAGTTTAGCCGGAATTAAGCACACCAATCGTCTTGAGCAGGTTTTAGCACGCGCTGAATGGGCCTCAGAATCCATACAAGAAGGTCTAATGTTTGATCAACAGGGGTACTTAGTTGAAGGTACCATGAGTAATGTATTCATGGTTAAAGACGGTATGCTCTTAACGCCTCTTTTAGTGAATTGTGGAGTCGCTGGAATAATCCGTGGAATTATCTTAGATTATGGGGCTGAAAATGGCTTTCATGTTGAACCGCAATTATTAACAAAAGAGCATTTGTACCGAGCCGATGAGGTTTTTTTAACGAATAGTATTATTGGTATTTGGCCGGTTAGTCACATAGACAATTATAGTCTTTCTGTAGGAGCGGTAACGCGTCAAATCAGTCAGTGTGTAGATCAATTAAAAACTCAGGATATTCAGTCATGATCAGGTTGATTTGTTGGTTTTTTGTGGTTTCTTTATTAACGATTTTAGTTTTTGCGGGAATAAGTTATCAAACGGCTGTTACCTCTACAATAGTTGAAGACAGTTCACTTGTTTTTGAGATCAAAGATGGTCAATCATTATCTCAAGTTGTGGACCAATTGAAGAGGGAAAATATTCCTGTAGACGGACATTGGTTTAAAATTATTGCCTACGTTAATGGGCAGCAAGATCAATTAAAATCCGGAGAGTATTTAATAACACAAGGAATGAGATTACCAGAACTCCTAGCCTTATTTATTTCCGGGGCATCACGCCAACATGCTATAACTTTTCCAGAAGGTTGGAATTTCAAACAAATAAAATATGCCTTGCGACAACATCAGGCAATAAAACAAACAATAGATGCGATTACATTGCCAGAACTATTAGTCTTATTAAAATGTCCTTATCCGCATGTTGAGGGTTTGCTCTTTCCGGATACCTATTTTTTTGCCAAAGGCGATTCGGATTTATCTATTTTAAAAAGGGCTTATACAAAGATGAGTCAGGTGCTGAGACAAGAGTGGGAAACAAGGGACGATGATTTACCAGTAGCAAGTCGTTATGAAGCCTTAATTCTAGCGTCAATTATAGAGAAAGAAACGGCCATCCCATCTGAGCGGGATCAAATAGCGGGTGTGTTTATTCGCCGATTACGTAAGAAAATGAGACTACAGGCTGATCCGACTGTTATTTATGGATTGGGTGAAAAATATAATGGGAATATAAGGACGCGGGATCTCCTTGAGGACACACCTTATAACACCTATCGCCATAAGGGTTTAACACCGACCCCGATAGCCATGCCAGGAGGCGGTGCGATACATGCAGCATTACATCCTGCACCAGGAGAGAGTTTATATTTTGTAGCCAGTGGGAATCGTCGGCATACCTTTTCTAATTCATTAGAGAGTCATAACAATGCTGTTAATCTTTATCAGAAGAAATAATCATGGGATCAGGAAAATTTATAACCTTGGAAGGTGGCGAGGGTCTTGGTAAGTCAACCAACCTCCATTTTATTAAAGATTTTTTAGAAAATAACGGACTTTCAGTCAGGGTGACTCGAGAGCCGGGCGGAACCCCGTTGGCAGAACAAATTAGATGTTTACTTTTAGAAGAACGTAGTGAATCTGTGGCAGAGCAGACAGAATTATTACTTATGTTTTCTGCCAGAGCTCAACATCTTAAGGAAGTTATTTATCCTGCATTGGCACAGGGTCAGTGGGTTATTAGCGATCGCTTTACAGATGCAACTTATGCTTATCAGGGGGGAGGGAGAGCCATTGATGTTAGTTTAATACAGCAATTGGAAACCTGGGTCCAAGGGACGTTTAGACCTGATTTAACATTACTCTTGGATGCCCCCATTAATATTGGTATGAGTCGAATGAAAGAGCGGGTAATCAGCGACCGCTTTGAACAAGAACAATTTCCATTCTTTGAACGGGTGAGACAAGCTTATCTTTTACAAGCGCAAAAAAATCCGGATCGAATTCAAGTTGTTAACGCCAATCAATCATTAACCGCGGTACAAAGTGATATAGTTTCTCATTTATTATCACTACTGAAAAAATGAGCGTGTCTAGTGATATTCTTCCTTGGCACGATACGGCTTGGCAATTATTGAAAAGCTACATTTCTAATGAGCGAATTCCTCAAGCACTACTACTCACCGGACAAGCAGGGCTAGGAAAGGCTCAGTTGGTAAGATCCTTTGCGCACTTGTTATTATGTGAGTCTAGCAATAGTAGTCATGATTCACCGTGCGGAAAATGCCGGTCTTGTATCCTTTTTGTCTCTGGAACACATCCTGATTTTATTGACATTAAACCGGAATCAGAAGACAAAGACATTGGCATTGATCAGATTCGTTGGCTGTTGTCAAAAATAAGGTTAACCGTTCATTATTTGCAATACCGTATTATTGTTGTTCAGCAAGCTGATCAAATGAATCGTTCCGCCGCTAATAGTTTTTTGAAAGGATTAGAGGAACCACCTGACCGTACAGTGATTATTTTAATCACTGATCAATTATCGCTTATTCCTGCTACTATTCAGAGTCGTTGTCAGAAAATAGTTATAGAAACGCCCACGACCGATCGTGCTCTTGATTGGTTAAATAAGAATGACACTACCGGTGATTTATCACTATTATTGCAGATGTCTAGAAGAGCCCCTTTATTAGCGAGAGAATATGCAGAGTGTGATGCCATAACCATTAGGATGCAGTTATTTGAAAAGTTCGTTCTGTTACGGCGTAAAAAGTTGTCTGTTGTCGTCGTAGCGGCATTTTGTTGTGAACACAATCAATTTGATTTAGTAGCATGGATGATTTCCTGGATTGTTGATCTTATGAAAATAAATCAAACTTCCTCGGTGGTCGGGGTAGAGAATGTTGACTTATATGATCCCTTGAAAATACTAACAGGAGATCTAGACTTACAGCATTTATATGATTTTTATTTAGTTGCACTGGAATTACATCTGCAATTAAAACAGCCGTTAAATAAAAATTTAGCTTATGAGGGATTTTTTATTAAATGGGCGGCTGTTTAGGAACCGGAGTTAAATGTCAGTTCAGAGGGGCTTGGAGATATTATCGATCACTATTAATGATTTAGATGAACTGCATCGATCTTATATGCCGTTTATTATTAATGGTGGTTTATTTATTCCAACCAAAAACACCTATCCATTAAATTATGAATTATTTATCTTACTACGGTTAATGGATCATCCTGAGCGGATATCAATTAATGGGAAAGTAATTTGGATAACCCCGGGTAATTCTGAGAACTATCGGGTTCAAGGTGTCGGTATACAATTATATAATGATACAAATAGTACAATAAAATTTAAAATTGAGGACTTTCTTTCAGGTCATTTGAATTGTATACAAGCAACTTATACAATGTAGCCTTCTAATTTTGGCGGTTATTTTTTTATGTTAATTGATTCTCATTGTCATCTTGACCGGATTGATCTTACACCTTATGACGGTCACTTTAAAAACTTTGTTTTAGCGGCACAGGAACAACAAATTGATTCGATGCTTTGTATTAGTATTGATTTGGAATCCTACCCAGCCATGTATAGGTTAGTCGAACCGTTTGAAAATATACCGGTTACTGTTGGTGTCCATCCTAATGTACAGGAGTGTCATGATCCCAGTGTTGAGGAATTAGTTACGTTGGGGAAGGATTCAAAAGTCATTGGTATTGGTGAAACAGGGTTAGATTATTTTCGGAGTGAAGGGGATCTTGAGTGGCAACATCAACGTTTTCGCCATCATATTCGTGCAGCTAAATTACTAGATAAACCTTTAATTGTACATACTCGCGAAGCACGCGACGATACCATCCGAATTTTACAGGAAGAAGGAGCCGCTGAAGTAGGGGGGGTCATCCATTGCTTCACCGAAGATTGGGCTATGGCTGAAAAAGCATTAGCGTTAAATTTTTATATTTCTTTCTCAGGTATTGTTACCTTTAAAAATGCACGGCAAGTTCAGGAGGCGGCACAAAAGGTGCCTGCAGATCGCTTTCTTGTGGAAACAGATTCACCCTATTTGGCTCCTGTCCCTTTTCGTGGTAAGCCAAATTATCCATTGTATGTCCATCACGTAGCCAAATTTATGGCACAACTACGCAATACATCGGTACAACAGATTGCAGAACAAAGTTCGCGTAATTTTCAAACCTTATTTTATAATCGCAAGGGACGGGTTTGAATAAGTTGTCGATGATAACATTAGAATTTATAGCGTTGTTGCCTCATCGACAAGGGTTAAGGCATGCTTTAATTGATCAAGTGTATTATAGAAGTGAGGTGAAAATCGGATGCCATCTCCCCGCATAGCACAAAGCACTTGTTTATTTTGTAAGTAATTGAATAAGCGCTGCTTAGTGAGTGTTTTAGGTTTGAAGAGTACGATGCCAGAATTAAGTTGGGTTGGCGATGCGCTTAATAAAAGGAGCTGTTTATGTTGTTGAATTTCAGAGGCTAAATAGCGGGCATTGGCTAAAAGTTGTTGTTCTACGGTATCCATTCCGACTTCTAATAATACCGACAAACTGGCTGATAAAGCATGTATTCCTAGCATATTAGGACTGCCACATTCAAAACGTTGTGCCGTTGAGTGTGCCTCCCAGGGCTGGTTTTCATAGTCATGGGTATCTTTGATCATATGCCAGCCGAATTGGGTTAATTTAAGTCGTTTCCTAGAGTCAGGGCGGCTATAAAAAACACCTAATCCCTCAGGGCCACACATCCATTTGTGACCATCAGCCATAACAAAATCAGCTTGGTAGCGTTGCACGTCAAACTTGATTGCACCTAGACTTTGAATGGCATCAATACAAAATAAAATACCGTGTTGTTGGCAAAAGTCGCCAATCATTTCAAGGTCGAGGTGTTGGCCTGCTGCAAACTGAACGGAACTAATAGTAATAAGTCGGGTATTTTTGTCGACGTTTGAAAATAGGCTAGCCTCGGGTGTTTTGTCTTGTTGTAAATCAGTTTGTCTAAATTCTACACCTTGGTTTTTAAGTGATTGCCATGGAATCCGGTTGGAAGGAAATTCAATATTGCTGGAAACAATATTATCACCTGAATTCCAGTTAAGTCCGTAAGCGACAAAAGATAAGGCTTCGGAGGTGTTTTTTACTAAGGCAATATCATTTATTGATGGCGCATTGATGAGTTGTTTTAATTGTTTTTTTAGGGTCTTTTCAATGGTTAGCCAGTGCAAATAATTTGTTGAACCGACGGCACCGTTTTCACGGGCAAAATTTGCAACGGCATTAACAGTACGCTGCGGCCAAGGAGCTACTGCGGCATGGTTAAGGTGAATGATCTGAGAATCTAAGTGAAATTCAGGGTGTTGTGTCTTAGTCATAGCGTGACTTTCATGACGATAAAAAACACGATGCAACTATTAACGAATAAGTATTTTATTCTTCTAGATCAATTAATTTATCCTCAAGCCCAGAAATACCAATGATGGACCAACTGTTTATATTTTCTACACGTTTGTAGTTGTTTTTGAATAAATAGCGGATTCTGCAAATGTAGCCTTTATTTTTAAAGTCATCAGGCCCACTAATGACTTTAGCAGAAGCATTAATAACAAAATTCCTGTTATTTTGATAAACGCCTTTGGGGCGTTCAGAAAATTCAAAGGTGAATTCATTCAGATAGAGTTTTTCAATGTACTGGTTGCAATGATTAAATGCGGCCATTTTTGGACTGATCGTGGTTTTTTGGGTCGCAGATGACGTTTTAGCTGCGGCTAATGTAATTTTATTTAGTGTCAAAAAAGGCAGCAATAGTAAAAGAGCGAAGTATGTTTTTTTCATAGCGATTTGTAATAAAATTTAAGGGCTTAGAGGAACGATTTTGATAGCATTAAAATCATGACTATCAATTTGACATATGACGTATATTATAGTAATTGATTGCTTAGTATCTAAAAAATTATTTTAGAAATAATTGAGGGTTGATAGTGAGAAAGAGTATTTTGTTTTATCTGTTTGTTTTGTTTACCGATAATATTTTGGCTTGTGTTGATTCTTCTTTGGATAATACGCAGAATTTTGTGAGTTGTCTTAACGCTGCGGAACAAGGGGATGCGATTTCTCAATTTCAAGTCGGTGTCATGTATTCAAAAGGTCAGGGGACGGAGGTAAATAATCAAAAAGCAGTGGAATGGTTTAGAAAATCTGCGGAATCAAGCGACCAATTACAGCATATCTATCAGGGGAAGAGTCCAGTAAAAGCAGATCAGCGCGGTATTAATAAACTCATTGAGGCTTATGGGGAAATTTCTAATATTGGAACCTTTGAACACGGTGATTCTTTTGAAGACGATTCAAAAATAATTTGTTCAGGGCTTAGTGAGGATGAGGTAAGTAAAAAAAGTGTTACGTTTTCAACCGAGTATTTTAATAAGGACAATCCCTTATCAACAGCATCTAGCATCCCGGATAAGTCTTTTCAGCGATTGAAAAGGCAATTGAAAGTATTGCAAATTGAGAACCTTCGGTTACAACATCAAATTAATGATTTGGAAAATAAATGTGGCAAAGAATAATTTTTTTACCCGGCGTTGAATGAAGAGAACACTTTTGACACCACTATTGAGCTGTGATGATAAGGCGTTATCGGTCTTATTAATCGATTTTAGGCAGTTCCATGCTAATGAGTGTAGTCGTTAGCTCTTCTTTAGCGTTTAAGTACGAATGGATTTCTAATTAAAACGGCATTTCATCGACTGCGTCAGCCATTGTGTCGAGGGTATCATGGGCCTGATTGCCTATGACAAGGACTATGGATATAACGACTCCAATTACTCGCAGGGCTACAGCAATGACTTTGCTTAGGACACAGCCTTGACTGAAGCGGGCAAGGCTCATGAGTAGAAGTAGATTAAATAGTTTATTACTTTAATGAAGGTTGTTAATAAGTTCGGTGGGTGCGGTTACTCACATTTGCAGTCTTATAATGACGCAATTTTTTAAGAGCTAAAAAAAGGGTTGTTGCCGCTTTGTAGCTATTTAACGTTTATATGAGAAAAAGGTTTTTTTATGAGGTTGATGATGGTAAAAATACATATCAAATTATTAACTGCTATTTAATTTGTTGTAATGTGGACTTAATATTAAAAAATAATAACCTCTACCTTGGATTAACAGCCTACCTTTAGTGACTGAAAAATGGAAAATAATAATAAAAATAAAACGCTAAGAATTACTGACACCACATTGAGAGATGCGCATCAATCGCTTTGGGCAACACGAATGCGCACGCATGATATTATCGATGTCATCGATACGATTGATAAGGTGGGCTATTACTCATTAGAAGTATGGGGAGGGGCTACTTTTGATGTTTGTTTGCGTTTTTTACGGGAAAATCCATGGGAACGACTCCGGCTTATTAAAGCAAAAGCTATTAACACACCGTTGCAAATGCTGATGAGAGGACAGAATATTGTCGGCTATAAGAATTATTCTGATGACCTTGTTGAGCGTTTTGTAGGTACAGCTCATGACAACGGTATTGATATTTTCAGAATATTTGATGCTTTAAATGATCACAGGAACGTGCGTTCAGCCATTGAAGCCGTTAAGAAGAGTGGTGCACATGCGCAAGGCACATTGTCATATACGATCAGTCCGGTACATACCGTTGAAAAGTATGTTAATGATGCAAAAGCACAAGTTGAGATGGGGATTGATTCCTTGTGCGTAAAAGATATGGCCGGGTTATTATCACCTACGATGGCTAACAACTTAGTAACGGCATTAAATAAGCACTTAAATATTCCAATTCAAATCCATTCGCATGCAACGAGTGGTATGGCATGCTCTGCTTACTTAGATGGCGTTAGAGCGGGTGCAGGTGCAATTGACTGTGCCGTTTCTTCGATGGCTGGATTTTCCTCGCAACCTCCAGTTGAAACGATGCTGGCTATTTTTGATGAAACAGAATTTGATGTTAATTTAAATATGGAGGCACTAAGAACTGTCAATAAATATTTTCTTGATTTAGGACCCAAAAGGTCTCTAGGACGACGGAGCAATGATCCTATTATTGATTCTGAAATTTTGGTCCATCAAATTCCCGGTGGAATGATTTCAAATTTCCGATCACAACTAGAGCAGCAAGGTGCACTTGATAAATTGCCTGAGGTATTGGTAGAGGTTTCCCGGGTCAGAAAGGATTTAGGTTACCCACCATTGGTAACCCCAACCAGTCAAATCGTAGGGACTCAAGCCGTAATGAATATCATTTGTGAAGAGCGATATAAAATTGTTCCTCAAGAAGTAAAAAGTTACGTTAAAGGATTATATGGGAAATCACCGGCTGCAATAGAGGCGGCTTTTATTGAGAAAATTCTTGGCGAAGAAAAACCTATAGATTATCGACCGGCCGATGATCTTGCAGATACTTTGCCTACAGCAGGAGAGTCAATATCTGACCCAACCCTAATTACCAATGAAGAGGATATATTATCGTATTGCCTGTTCCCAGAGGTTGCTCTTGAATTCTTTAAATGGAGGGCTTTCCCAGAAAATGAACGCCCCCAAACGCCCGCTGATATTGAGTTGGAAGAACTTAATCCGCCCGAGTTGGTTGAATCAGAGGCCGCAGTCAATAAACAAAATCCTGAAGTTTTAAACCCCATTCTGCACCCGGATGATTACAGTGGAATGAGTACACTCATTGAGAAGGCCTCTAATCTACAATTAAATGAATTAACACTCAATAAAGGAGACTTTAACTTATCTCTACGGTCAGGTGCTATCAGCCCAGTGACTAATAGTAGCCCTTCGCCGTTATCTAAAACAACTGAGAATAAGGCTATTGAAGCATCAAAAGCTGAAGTGAGTACTGAGAAAACAAATGCCAATAATTATCCAAATACCATCGACTCAATTATGGCAGGAACCTTTTACCATGCTTCAGGTGTGGATGCTACCCCATTTGTTTCAGAAGGTTCAACTTTAGAGGAAGGGGATATTATTTGTATCATTGAAGCAATGAAGTTATTTAATGAAATTGCAGCGCCTTCAAATTGTAAAATAGTAAAAGTGTTGGTCAGTAATGGTGAACTGATTACTAAAGGCCAGCCTTTAATGGCTATTGAATATAGTTAATAAATAGTTTCCTCATTGAGGCGTATTTCCAGTGTTTTATTTTTAATAAAGCACTGGATTAAAGTCACCTGAAGGTTGAGCCATTCCACCCCCAAAATTCTCCTGGGCAATTACTGAATTCAATGTAAATGCGCTCTTGCTTAATAGCTAATAAACTTTCTAAGCATTGACTGATTGAACTGGAAATAGACTTCGCTTGGACCGTTGTTAGGCCTATACTTTTGCATTCAAGGTAAGCTAAAGGATTAGAGGTCCCTGCAAACAGCATGTGACTATTTTCATTAAGTTCAATTAATACATAATTTTCTGGTTTTCCTGTTTCTGTCGCAATTAATTGTGAGAGTTGTTTTAGAAGATCAGGCTTTTCTAAATTATTTAAGGGTGTGTTAGTTGTTAACTTTAGGTAGGGCATGGGTCATCTCCTTTTCAGTCTATAAAGTGTTTAATTGTTATCTGGATAGTAAAACAAATCGGATTTTTTGATTTTAACACTAACGTAAAAGTTCAACAGTGGCTGTGGTCAGCAACGATAGTCGCTTTGAAAATTGGCTAGACAGGTTGGTTTCGATTTAAAAAAGTAAGCACAAAAAGAATTATTAATTTTAGTATTTCCTAAATACGTGATTGTCTGGGAACTTTTCAAAGTTCAACTATATTTATCTGGATTGTAGCTTTTTCATAAGGTTTAATCCAATGTCAAAAAGGTGTGAGCGTATCTCATTCGATACCGTAGGTTATATTTTGGTAGGTAATGAAGAGCTATCTATTTCAGTGGTAAATATATCATTAACTGGCTTTTTAGCTAATATTGAACCTACGGTCTTGATGCCAACAGTTCGTGAATTATTTCAAGGGATTAGTGAACATAAATTTATTGAGTTTAATTTAGTCGAACTCAATATTTCAGGAATCTGTACAACGGTTTGGAGTAAGACTGTAGAGGGTCGGTTTTTAACGGGGTTTGAATTTTATGATTCAAAGTACGATAGCTCAGTAATGAAGAGTAAAAGGCGGTTCTACCGGTCAGGGCGTACATTAACAGGAGTCATTGAACATAAGGGGTTGAATTACAATTTTACGACGGCTAACACTTCTCATTTAGGGATGATGGCTTTGGTTAATGGGTCTGCTGAATTTAATAAAAACGACAAGGTTCAGTTTGAAATTACGGGTAAAAAGATGTTTGGTATAGCGAAGGTTGTTTGGTTTAAATATGATGTTCAAGGTGTAAATGCCTTGGCGGGGTTGGAATTTGTGACGGTTTCAAATGTGTGATTATCTGTAACTGATTTTAAATACTAGCACCATTCTTGAGGCCATGATCATTAATTTTGAAACGTTACGCTATTTTGAATTTACCCCCGTCTTGTTTTTATATTGCCTACTGGGTTTGTTAATGGGTAGCTTTTTAAATGTTGTCATTTATCGATTGCCTGAAATGATAGTTATTGATTGGCGTCAGCAGGCACGTGATTTTCTCGATTTAGAATCCCAAAAAGAAAAATCAATTTCTTTATGCATGCCGCGTTCTCACTGCCGGCAATGTTTAAAAACCATTAGGTTCTGGGAAAATATTCCTGTACTTTCCTGGTTATTATTGAAAGGGAAATGCAGTCATTGCAAGATCGCAATTTCTATTCGTTACCCCTTTGTTGAAATTATGACGGCAGGTTTTTCTGTTTTAATCGGGGGGGTTTATGGCTTAACGGCTGAGGGGGTGCTGATACTGATAATAACCTATTATTTGATAGTCATTGCTTTGATCGATTTTGATCATCAGATTATTCCAGATTGTTTAGTTCTGCCGCTGTTATGGCTAATTCTAATCGCTGCAAGTGTGGGTTATTTAAATACGCCTTCAGGCGCTATATTGGGTGCAGTTGCAGGTTATCTAAGTCTTTGGGGTATTTATTGGGTCTACAAGATTTGTCGTAACCAAGAGGGTCTAGGGCATGGCGATTTTAAATTAATGGCGGTTTTTGGCGCCCTGTTGGGTGCTCCTATGCTGGTTAGTATGATTGCCCTCTCTGCTAGTTTAGGGCTATTAATTGCACTGCCAATGCTACTAAAGAAAGCTGATTTCCAACAAGCTATCCCTTTTGGCCCCGCTATTATTATTTCGGGTTGGGTTCATTTGCTTGTCTCTGAGCCATTTAAATTCTAGGGTGGTCTGATAGTATTTTTTGGCAACGGGTTAAAGCCACACAATTTAATAGCTGTTACCTAACCGGTAATGTTAATGCCGGACCTGAAAATTTGGTTTGACCTGACTGGATATCAAATAACTGTTTTAATAACATGAAAGTCGTTTTGCTTTGTAAATCATTGTCAGCAATATAATACCAATAGTTGCGGTAGGGAATGGCAAGGTGTGCCTTTTCTGGTTTTTCCCGGCTACTTAAGATTTTAAATACCGAACCTGCCGGTGTTTGGCTCCAATTAAAGGCATCGCCTTGTTGGTTCTTTGTGATAGTCACTAAACCTGCTTGGATATGTTCAATAGGGATATCAATATTTTGAGCCAGATAAAACATGATACTCAATATTGAGCGCGTTCTAATGGTGAGTTGGTTTTTTGCTTGTTTGAGAAAGTTAGTGTTTAAATTAACGAGAGCGGAATGGTTTTTGTCCAGATTAAAGCCTAATAATTTGCCAAGTTTATTCATTTCAGCTATTTCATGTTCATTGTTAGCTTTAAACAAAATGTTTATTTGTCTATGACTGTCATCAGACCCCATCTCAATATTCCCTTGATTAAGTTGATGTTTTAATAACAGCAACAATTGTTTAAATCGTTTAAATTTAGGTTCTTGTAGTGGGGTAGGGCCGGAGGCTGTTGGGGCATTCAGAAGTTTATTAGTTCTTTCAACACACAAACCAAAAACCCGCTCGACACTCCACCCAGATTGGGTTAAAACCATGATGGCGTCGAGAGAAATGCCTGATAAAACATTTTTCAGGAAATCTTCACCTTGCACGGGTTGGTATGTGATTGTGGGTTTGTCTGTGTAACCAACGCCGAAGTCGGGTTTAATCAAATTACCACCCGGAGCAAGATCAAAGCTAGAACTGACACCCAAGTTTCCGCTGAAACTCATCGATGCGGTGATGCTACTGACTTTGAGAAAATACGCTTCATCGCGGTATTTTAATCGAACTAAATTAAGTAACATCTGATGATTTAAAGTTGTGGCAATCGCGCTGTTATAGCCTGGATGAGTGTCTTTAACAACGTTAGGGCCAAAGGAGGATTGGCAGCCGGATAAAAGGATGATTGAGAGTAATAATACAAGGGTATATTTTTTTTGACACAACATAAGTATTGATAATATCAGAACAAACGTTTAATAGCGTGTAAAACTATTGGGAAATATATAAGCTTTCATTGGCAGTAATTATAGCGTGATAAGCGTTGAAATAATCGTTTTGTTAAAAGCGTATAATAGCTATAACAAAACTAATTTACGCCTAGAATTTCCAGATTATACCCATGTCTATTTATCTCCCTGCTAATGAGCTTACCGATGGTGAACTTGAACAGTTAATTAAAAAAGCTAATAAGGCTTACCGTTCAGGACAACCTATTATGGACGATTCACTTTATGATCATGAGTATTTAGCTGAATTTCGCAGGCGTTATCCCGATCACAAACTATTCCACCGTGTTGAAGTAGAGCCTTTTTTTTCAGAACAAAAGGTCAAACACCTAACCCCGATGTTAAGCACGGATAAGGCTTATAGTTTTGAAGATATGGAGCGTTTTTTTCTACGCGTAAAGAAAGCAGCGGATAAAATTGCTTTTAATCATAACGCTATAACGGTTCGTGTCACCGCTAAATTAGATGGTTTGGCCGCATCCTTTAACAAAGGTGTCCTGGCTACCCGTGGTAATGGAGACTCTGGGACTAATGTCACACATGTTTTTGATCTTGGCGTTCAACACGTTGGCGGTGATACAGGATTAGGCGAATTAGTTTTAACATCGGAATATTTCAGTACGCACCTTAAAGATGTATTTACCCATCCGAGAAATTTCATGGTTGGGTTAGTCGGTGCTGATAGTTTAAATCAGCATGCCAAAGCCGCCTTGTTGGCAGGGGCGGCTAAATTTGTTCCTTATACGGCGTTAAAAAATTGGCAAGGCACTATCAGTGAGTTGATGGCTGGCCTTGATGAAATTTGTGCTTCGGTCAAGGATTGTGGGTTTCCAACAGACGGTGCTGTGATTGATATTTTAAACCGTGAAATCCAATTGGAAATGGGTTCTACCAATCACCACCACTGTTATCAAATAGCTAAAAAGGATTTGGGTGAAAGGATTCAAACGAAGATTGAAGATATTTTTTGGCAAACGGGTAGAACCGGAAGGGTAACGCCTGTTTTTAGGGTAACACCTGTGTTTATATCGGGAGCAACGATTAGCCGGGTAACCGGGCATCATGCCGGGAATATTTTAAAAGATAACATTGCTACAGGTGATTGTATTGAAATATCGAGAGCCGGTGAAGTGATCCCAAAATATGAGCGAAAAGTTTCTGGGGTGGGTGCGGTTCTCGTTCCAATGGATTGTCCGAGTTGTGACAGTTTACTTGAGTGGGAAAATGATTTTCTTGTTTGTTACGAATCTAATTGTCCCGCACAATTACAGGCGAGTCTGGAGCATTTTTTTAAAATTCTGGGTAATGTTGATTTGTTAGGACCCAAAAGTATTGAAAAAATAATAGCCTCTGGGGTTAATACCTTAGAGGGGATTTACCAACTAGAGCAAGGAGAGCTTGAGATAATGAGCTTTGGCCCTAAACAATCAGAAAATATTATTAAAGAGCTCAAGAGGTCGCGCACGGAAGCTGTTGAAGACTATCGTTTTTTAGCAGCCTTCGGGCTGAATCGATTAGGCCTGGGTGATTCTCGTCGTTTACTAAAACATATTCCTCTGGAGCAATTACCGACGATGACAGTGGCTATGATGTCGGCAATTAATGGCTTTGGGGAGGTCACTGCAGAGGCCGTTGTCAGACAATTGGCACATAAATGGCCAACCATTAAATTCTTGATGGATCAAGGTTTCACTCTTGAAAAGACCTTGTTAGACGGTGAACGGGTAATAATGGAATCTGTACTGACAGGTAAAAAAGTAGTTTTTACAGGAAAAATGCATCAGAGTAGAAGGGCCATGCAAGAGCAAGCTTTGGCACTAGGATGTGAAATACCCGCTTCAATTTCTCAGTCCACAGATTACCTTGTTTGCGGAGAGAATGTCGGAGCCAGTAAAATTGCCCGTGCGAATGACTTTGCAGTCAAGGTTGTTTCAGAGTCAGATTGGGAAAGTCTCATTGACAAGTCGAAAGAATAAATTTTATGTCGAGTGAAGCATGAATACTTTTAACCGGTTTTAATTCATTGTCATGGCTATTCGTCACTACTTAGGAAAATATTTTTTGTTTTGCTAGTGTGTTGATAACAAAATTCGGTTAAGATAATTCCCTAGTAAATAAAAATTTATTTATTAGACAATTAGGTTCATTTTTTTAGAAAAATAATAGAATCATCATATCTTATAGGCTGTGTTAGTACAGGTTTAAGATTATATTAAGATGGCATCAAGCTAGCATTTAGGAGAAAAACCGTGGAATCAATTATTGCATTTGGGATCATTACTGGTATCGCTATTGGTCTTATCAAAGAGTCTTGCTTAGGATCAGAAACGGGTACGCATTACCCCGCTGAGGACGAAGTACCTGCTCCAAAACCTGTAGTTAAAAAAGTACCTGCTAAAAAACCTGTGGCTAAAAAAGCATCAGTTAAAAAACCTGCAGCTAAAAAAGCACCCGCTAAAAAAGCAGCCGTTAAGAAATAAACTCGTGAGTTTAATTTTATCTCTTTTGTGATAAGTAGGTGTCTTGTTGTTTTTTATCTTTTAGAGAAACATTAATAGTATTTGTTAAACGCAGCTGATTTTTAACTTGTGCCAATGTTATGACTGGCGCAGTAGTTTTTTTGACGTTACGTTTAGGTCATATAAGATATGCGGATTGGAATAGATTTAGGGGGAACCAAAATAGAATTGGTTGCCCTAGATGCTGATGGTTCAGAACTTTATAAGAAACGTATCAAGACACCCCAAAGCAGCTATTCTAAAACTATCGATGCCATCGGTCATTTGGTGGTTAGTTGCGAGCGTGAATTAGGTAGGAGCGGTTCGGTCGGTGTCGGTCATCCCGGTGTGATTTCCCCTGTGACTGGATTAGTAAAGAATGCGAATTCAGTTTGTCTTATTGGCAAAGCGCTACAGTCAGATCTCGAGTTTAATCTGCAACGGCCTGTCCGCTTAGCAAACGATGCTAATTGCTTTGCATTGTCTGAATATAATGATGGTGCTGGCGTCAATGTTAAGTCGTTGTTTGGTGTTATTCTGGGTACCGGCGTAGGTGCAGGTATTGTTGTTAATGGTGCCATTATTACTGGCTGTAATGCGATTGGCGGTGAGTGGGGTCACAACCCTTTGCCGTGGTTGAAACATTCTGATGGTGAGTTAATGGCTTGCTATTGCGGTCAATTTAATTGTATTGAAACTTTTTTATCAGGTCCCGGGTTTACGGCACGATTTAATGCTGAAAATCAGTGCGATTTTGATAGTAAAAGGATTGTGGATCAGGCCGCGATGGGTGATCAAGTTTCCAAAAATGCTTTTGAACGTTACTGTGATCAAGTTGCTCGATCAGTAGCCAGCATCATCAATGTGCTTGATCCTGAGATTATTGTTTTAGGGGGCGGTATGTCTAATATTTCACCACTTTATGAGCGTGTACCGGCCCTGTGGGGGCAATATATCTTTTCAGATACTGTCCATACGCTGTTAAAGCCTGCCAAGTATGGCGACTCAAGTGGTGTGCGGGGTGCAGCCTGGTTATGGCCAGAGGGCTAAGTGTTGTTTATTTCTCTTAAGTCGGGTGATAAAAAAACTACCCAGCAGTGAATTAAAAAATCACCACCAGATAGGTATTAATTAAACGGAAGCGATGGGTTAAAGTTTTTCAAATATGGCGTAACCCATCATGCCACCTTTTAGAACCAGTTTTTTCCCTTCTCGCAGAAATACTTTATAGCGGTCATAAAGTGAACGGCCAACACGTTTAATAATCAAGGTATTGTTTTCAACAGTAAATGTTGATGTAACGGTAAAAGGTGCAGCAGCACGGTGATCAATAGCGGCCAAACTAAAGGTTCCATCCGCACTAAACGTCCAGGTTTGATTTTCTTTGATTTTCTTTTTGTCAACATAACTGAATGGGTTATCATCGACACGGTCAGGTTTTTTTGCGAAAAGTTTAGGTCCAGCTGCAATTAACTTCCAGCTTCCAGCGAAATAAGACGCATCTAGAGTAATTTCTTCGGCTTCTGCAGTTTCTGCGGCCATAGATTTAAAAGGAAGAAGTAATGCCAAAAGTAAAAGGGGTAAAGTGATGGGTTTATGCATAGTTAAACGCTCGTAGTTAATTAAAAAAATACTGAAGTTATGCCATCGTAACATAGAGCATAGGATTATTTATAGATGAAATAGTGAGTGACAGGAGTGCTTGTTTGAGATTAACTTGGTCATTTAGATACATTTTTGTTGTGGGACATAGATATAACCATTTTCCGTATCACCGAAACACTGGTTGTTAACACCGGTTAGGTATAGCCCGCCAATATAAGCACAGATGATGGCATCCAGAGTATCTTCGTTTTGCTTTAAAGTATGACCTTTGAGTGCTGCAATATAGTTAGGTTCCAGATGGTATTGATAAGGAGTGTTAATAGTCAACCTTAGCACCTGAGAACAGTGGAGGCGGTTAAGGTATTTAGCCAATGTAATTTGGCCTTGTCTTTTAGTCGCTACGGACCCTTTTTTGTAAAGATGGCGTTCAGTTAAGGCAAACAATTCGATGATTGCAGGGTGCGGGTAACATTCTAATTGCCAACATCCTCGCTCGGGATGATTTAAGTGACAAAAACCTAATTGCGTTAAATGCTGTGACAATATGACACTGTCAGCATTGGGGTAGAGTGTTTTATTGGTCGGGTGACACCCTGCCTTTTTAGATTGATAAAAACTATTTAATTGTTGCTCACAAAACCGTTGCCCTGTTTGATTAGGGATAATCAGAGAGGCATCAATAGCTAGTCCTGTCAGGGAGGGTCTTTCTTTAATTTTTTGGAGTATTTCAGGAATAGTTTTTATGCTCGGTATTAAATCAGTAATGATTAATTCACCCTTTATAAGTTCGCCAAAAGCCATGGCAGAATTGTTTTTATCACAATGCCATGCGAGATCAATGCCACAAATATAAGGATTATTTTTAATCACAAGACTTACCCATAAGGTGTGTTTCTATTATAACGTAGCGAGATATTATTTTTTTCAACCCGTTAAATCATGGGTAAAAGATGAAGTCTCATGGCAAGACCGTAAAAGCCGATCATTTTTGTTAGACTATTAACTCAATAGAAAATTTGTTGGAATAAATAGATCTTATTGATGGCTAAAAAAATAATTGCAATTGTAGAAGATGATGA
>MPSY01000103.1 GCA_001901525.1 Methylococcales bacterium OPU3_GD_OMZ
CTAAAATTCTGGCGATGGATGTCGAGCCTGAGGGGGCCTACGAAATTGCGCGTTGTTCAAGGGGAACACCGAGGATTGCTAATCGATTATTACGGCGGGTCAGGGATTTTTCTGAAGTTAAAGCTGAAGGAAAAGTGACCGCAGAGATTGCCAAGCAGGCGTTAACGATGTTGAATGTTGATCAAAGTGGCTTAGATGCGATGGATCATAAATTATTGCGGACAATGATTGAAAACTTTTCCGGCGGTCCGGTGGGTTTGGATAGTCTGGCAGCAGCTTTGAGCGAAGAACGCGGAACGATAGAAGATGTACTGGAACCTTATTTGATTCAGCAAGGGTTTATGATGCGGACACCGAGAGGACGTGTCGTGACCGGTAAAGCTTATCAGCATTTGGGTTTGAAATTACCTGCAGAGACTCGCCCAAATGAGGATATATTTAATTGACTGAATTATTTCAATGGCCGATTCGGGTTTATTACGAAGATACCGATGCCGGTGGCGTGGTTTTTTATGCTAATTATTTACGTTTCTTTGAGCGTGCGCGTACTGAAATGCTGCGTCAGTTAGGTTATGAGCAAGATGAATTGATTGCTACTGAGAATATTATTTTTGTGGTTCGTTCGGTTAAGGTTGATTACTTGAGTCCGGCACGATTTAATGAGTCTTTACAAGTGAGTACTGAAGTTGTCAAAGTTAAACCGGTTAGTTTGTTGTTTAAACAAGTTATCTCACGGGCTGATACGGTTTTGTGTGTCGGTGAAATACGTATTGGTTGTTTGGCCGCTGATACCTTAAAGCCAAAAGTTATTCCAAGTGAATTATTAGGGAAATTAAAATAATGAATGCCGATCTGTCTATTTTTAATTTAATTTTGGAAGCGAGTTTCGCCGTTCAGTTCGTTATGTTGGTGTTGTTGGTGGCCTCTATTGCGTCGTGGGCGATTATTTTTTCCAAGCGAAAAGAGTTAGATAAGGCGACTAAGATCGCGGATGAATTTGAAGGGTTGTTTTGGTCTGGGATGGACTTAAGTGATCTTTACCGGAATTTGACCTCGCACGGTGTCGAGGCTGAAGGGATAGAGAATGTTTTTATTGCGGGTTACCGGGAGTTCTCACGATTACAACAAAAAAGTGATAGTAACGGTGCGATTGCGGTGGAAAATGCCCAGCGGGCTATGCGGATTGAGTTATCTCGAGAGTTGGAATTGCTGGATGCACGGTTGTCATTTTTGGCAACGGTGGGGTCGACCAGTCCTTATGTCGGGTTGTTTGGAACGGTTTGGGGGATTATGAATTCTTTCAGATCTCTAGGGAATGCCCAGCAAGCGACATTGGCGCAGGTGGCACCGGGGATTGCTGAGGCGTTGATTGCCACGGCAATGGGTTTGTTTGCTGCGATTCCAGCGGTTGTGGCTTATAATCGTTTTTCTAATCAGTTGGACCGCCTTTCCGGGCGTTATGACTTGTTTGTAGAAGAATTTGTGGTCTTGTTGCAACGTCAGGTGCACAAATAATGAGCCGGCTTTTGGGGCGGCGTAAACCGATGGCTGAAATTAATGTCGTGCCTTACATTGATGTGACGTTGGTGTTATTGATTATTTTTATGGTGACAGCACCGTTACTACAAACGGGTGTTGAGGTTGATTTGCCGAAGGCACAGGCTAAAACAGTCGCTCAGGATAATACGCCGCCTACGGTTGTTTCTATTGATAAAGACGGGCAGTATTTTCTCAGTATAGGGGGCGGTCAAGATGAATTAGTGACAGCAGAAGAACTTTTAATCCGTGTGGCAGCTGTCTTACGTTATAAATCTGAAACCAACGTATTGATTAGAGGCGATGAGTCTGTTGCTTATGGACGGGTAGTCAATGTTATGGCTGCGTTAAAGAAGGCAAACGTTCCTAATGTTGGGTTGATGACCAGTCCATACAAGGCCTATTAAACTCGCTTTTTAACATGTTTGATTTTTATAGGAATTTTAAGTCTTTATCTTATTCAGTGTTACTGCATGTGCTGATATTGGGTGTTTTTACGGTGAGTTTATCCAGTGACCCTGTGGTAAGACCGATGCCCGCAGTGCCTGAAATTATTCAGGCTGAGGCTTTAGATGAGGCGCAAGTTCTTCAGGAAGTGGAACGTTTAAAAGAAAATGAGAATAAGCAACGGGCTGCTGAGAAGTCCCGGAAGCGGGCATTAGAAAAAAAACTGCGTGCAGAAGAGAAAAAACTGAAGTTACTCAAAAAAGAGCGGCTTAAAGAAGAAAAACGTATTAAAGATCAGCAATCAAAGTCAGCGAAGGCGACGGAAAAAGAAAAAAAGGCTTTGGCGGCACTAAAAAAACAAAAGCAAAAGGCCTTACGAGAGAAGGCGGCGTTAAAGAAAAGCCAAGACAAACAAAAGGCAGCGTTGGTCAAGCTTAAAAAAGAAAAAGTAGCCTTAGAGCGTAAAAAGAAAGCCGCAGAGGCGAAACGAAAGGCCAAAGCGGAAGCGAAGCGGAAACGTATAGCCCGGCAGAAATATGAGGAATCGGAAATTACCCGTGCCATGATTCGTATTGAACGTCAGGTTAAACGTAATTGGACTCGGCCCAGTGCTATCAGTAACGGTTTGACGTGTACTATACGTGTCCAATTGATTGCAGGGGGACAGGTGAAAAGTGCACAGGTTATAGAGAGCAGTGGTAATGCTATTTTTGACCGTTCAGCTGAGAATGCGGTGAGGAAGGCATCACCGTTACCGGTACCCACGGACCCGCTAATTTTCCAAAAATTTAGGGTGTTTAGTTTTATTTTTAATCCGCAATAAGTGCAGGTTGATTTTATGGTAGTAAAAAATCTGAAAATAATAATTGTTTTATGGCTGGCAATGCTCGTCTTTTTTAGTCATTCGGTATCGGCTGAATTAACGATACAGATCACTGGCGGGACAAAATCGGCAATACCGGTTGCTGTGGTGCCTTTTGCTTGGCGCGGTGTGTCCGGTCATGCGCCCATTAATGTGGCGAGTATTGTGAGTGCAGATTTGACGCGTAGTGGTCATTTTAAAACCCTGCCGGTGCGGGATATGATTAATAAACCCAGTCGTACAGAAGCAATTAAACTGGGAAATTGGCGCGCCTTAGCACAGGATTATTTAGTGATTGGCGAAATAAAGCAGAATCAGGACCGGTTTATTATCGAGTTTAAATTATTTGATGTTTATCGGGGTAAGCAATTATTGGGTTATCGTTTGCCAGCTACGGCTCGCGGGCTTAGGCGAACAGTGCACCGGATAAGTGATTTGGTTTATGAGGAGCTCACCGGGCTTAAAGGCGTTTTTAATTCTCGTATTGCGTATGTGACCCAGAAGAAAAAAAGTAAACGCGTGAGCATCTATCGTCTAAAAGTGGCTGATTCTGATGGTTTTAATCCTAAGGTTATCGCCTCATCCAGAGAACCTATCATGTCCCCTGCATGGTCGCCTGATGGCAAAAAGATCGCTTATGTTTCATTTGAGAAAAAGAAACACCGTATTTTCATCCAAACACTGGCAACCGGTCAGCGTAGTACAATTCCCAGAGGGCGGGGAATCAACGGTGCACCGGCGTGGTCGCCTGATGGTTCGCAGTTAGCCATAACCCTCTCTAAAGACGGTAGTCCGGATATTTATGTGGTTGACCTTAACAATCGCTCTTGGCAGAAATTAACCAAAAGTTATGCGATTGATACCGAACCGGCGTGGTCGCCTGATGGTCGGCAAATAGTCTTTACGTCCGATCGAGGTGGGAAGCCACAGTTATATACCATTCCAAGTCATGGTGGTTCGGCTAAAAGATTGACTTATCAAGGCGATTATAATGCCCGCGGCAGTTTTTCTAAAGATGGGCGTAAGTTGGTTATGGTGCACGGCAATCGCGGTGATTATCGTATTGCTATTATGGATATGGCGACAAAGGTTTTCTCGATATTAACGAAAGGGCCCTTGGATGAGTCGCCAACTTTTTCAGCTAATAGTGGTATGGTTTTGTATGCTAAAATTATGAATGATAAAGGGGTGCTGTCTGCCACTTCAGTTGATGGTAGCATGAATCAAGTATTAACTTTTGATAAGGGTGATGTTCGGGAGCCAGCTTGGTCGCAGTAAGAATTTTTTGGATTTTTAAAGGTTTATATAGAGGATAATTGATATGAAAGCATGTTTGCAGTGGATGATGGTTTTTTCAGTCGTAGTTTTTGTGGTGGGATGTAGTTCCACTAACAAGAAAACAGAGGGGTTTGGTGGTAGCGATGCGGTGACCAGTGGCTATTCTGAAGGCGGTGCCATTCAAGATGAGCGTTTAGGTGATTTAGAAGAAATTACCAATGGTTCATTGATGGGAGGGGAATTTAATAATCCAGATAGTCTGTTGTCCAAGTCAGTTATTTATTTTATGTTTGACAGTAGTGAGGTACAGCCTGTTTTTGCTGAAGTGGTAACGGCTCATGCACAGTATTTGGTTGCGAATTCTGGGCAACGAGTGATTTTAGAGGGCCATGCTGATGAAAGAGGTTCGCCTGAATACAATGTTGCTTTGAGTGAGCGCCGTGCTAAAGCGGTTGCTAGAATGCTTGAGATGCAGGGTGTTTTCCCAGAGCAAATTGAAATAATCAGTTACGGTGAAATGAAGCCGAGTGAAGATGGTCATGATCAGGCCGCTTGGCAATTAAATCGTCGCGTTGAAATCACCTATCAGGCACAATCGTAGATAATAAGGCATGATGGTCTACTTACTCTTGTCTTTGTTATTGGTGCTGAGTGGCGAGAGTTACGCTGCACCGGAGCTACGGGCTGGTGAAAAGCTCGCTATTGTTGATGAAGAGTTTGAAGATTCATATGAAGATGTTGTCGCTTTGGCGCAAACAGTTGAACAAGCGCTGATTGCGCCAGTTAGCCATGAGAGCGGCGAGAGTTCGGCTGCATCGGAGCTACAGGTTGATGAAGAATCTACTATTGTTGATGAAGAGTTTGAAGATTCATATGATGATGTTGTCGCTTTGGAGCAAACAGTTGACGAAGAACTGATTGCGCCAGTTAGCTATGAGGTTGTACATTCAGGCAAGGATGTTAAGTTGTATGAGATCTTGGGTCGTTTGGAACAATTGCAACAAGAGATGCAAGAGTTAAGAGGGCGGGTTGAGGCACAAGCTTATGTTATTGAGCAGTTTGGAAGCCTGCGTAGACCAAGCGAAAGCAGAACGGTTGTTAGTTCTTTAGCCACAAGTACAGGTTTTGTCAGCGCTGATTTAGAAGATAAGTTTTCATCTGGAACAAATGACGTGACAACTGATAAGCCAGAAGAAAGTATTTCTGACAATGTGGGTGTGTCAGAGAACCTCCCTCCCCAACCACATGATGGGTTGAGAGCACTTTTACCTGAGCCTTGGCTTAGCCCTAATGGCGTTCTGGATACAGAGGAATTAGACTTTCAACAGGCTTATGGCGTTTTACGTAATGGTTTTGCCGAGTATGCTGTTGATTTGTTTCAGGCGTATTTGACAGCCTACCCTGATGGGCAGTATGCTGATCAAGCACAATTTTGGTTGGCAGAGGCTTATTTGGTCAATCAGATGCTTGAATTAGCAGATCAGTCATTTGAGTCGCTAATACTGAAATACCCTTCCAGTTCTCAGATACCTGTTGCTTTATTGAAGCGCAGTTATTTAGCGGTTGAGCAAAATGAGATTGATAAGGCCAGGGTCTTTCTGACCCAAGTAACTATTAGTTATCCAGGGTCGACGGCAGGTCATTTAGCGGCAAAGAAATTAGTTGAATTAAAAAATACCCCGTAAAAATATGATCCGTATTACCGAGATTTTTTATTCGTTGCAAGGCGAGTCAAATTCTGTTGGGTTACCGACCGTGTTTATTCGTTTAACGGGCTGCCCTTTGCGCTGTAGTTATTGCGACACTGCCTATGCAT
>MPSY01000104.1 GCA_001901525.1 Methylococcales bacterium OPU3_GD_OMZ
GTGCAGGCATGGCCGCTGTTGGGAAACATTTTCCAGGCCATGGTGCAATTGCAGCTGACTCCCATCTCGAATTACCCATAGACAAACGGAATTTACAGACCCTACAATCACATGACTTAGTCCCTTTTAAAGCACTGATTACAGATGCTATTGAAGGGATCATGCCCGCGCATATCGTCTACCCCGAAATTGATGATCAACCGGCTGGGTTTTCATCTTTCTGGCTTAATACTATTCTTCGTGAACAGCTTAATTTTACCGGTGCTATTTTTAGTGATGACTTATCGATGGCTGGGGCGGCTTTCTTAGGAAGTTACCTCGAACGCGCAAATACGGCTCTTGCTGCAGGCTGCGATATGGTTCTGGTTTGCAATAATTCTGATGCGGCCAGTAACGTTCTTGAATCGTTACCCATCAAAAATCATGCCTTACGCCAATACCGCCTAAAAAAAATGCAAGCAACTAAAAAACCGGTACCATTAGGTCACTCTGAACTTTGCTCTTTTGCCCGCAAGCACCTCTTATCCCAAGTAAATGACTAGTTAATTATGCTGACGTTAGATACCCTCAAGACAATCCAAGAAAATGCCGAATTACTTTATGATGAAAATCAAATAGACACTGCTCTAACCAAGGTCGCTCATCAAATTAACACCCAACTCAACAACAAAAATCCTCTCGTTATTTGCGTCATCAACGGCGGCATTATCACGGCAGGGAATTTACTTCCCAAACTTAACTTCCCCTTAACATTTGATAGCGTTCATGTCAGCCGTTATGCTCATAATACCCACGGTGACACCCTTAAATGGATTGCCAAACCTAAATCTTCTCTAACTGATCGCACCATACTAATCGTCGATGATATTTTGGATGAAGGAATCACCTTGCATAAAATCGCTACGTTTTGTCGCAATCAGGGTGCTAAAGAAATTTTTAGTGCCATTTTAGTCGATAAACAACTGAATAAACCTAAACCCATAACCGCTGATTTTGTTGCACTCACGTCACCTAATCGTTTTTTATTTGGCTATGGCATGGATTATCAAGGCTACTTAAGAAATGCCCCGGGGATTTTTGCCTGCCAGAATATTTAAACCGCCTTACTTTCATCAACAAAAATATATTCCCTAAGACTATACTCAATTAACCTACCTACAAAACCTTATATACTTTCTATTAAGATGAGCTATGAACCAATCACTTCCTGAAAAGAACGGTACTGAAAAAGACTTCTCGCCTTGGCGAGAAATATTAAACACCCTTATTTTTGGCGCTGAAACGCCCGCAGGAAAAACTTTTGATATTGTCCTTATCCTCTGCATCATATTCAGTGTCATTGCAGTTATGCTAGACAGTGTAGAATCCATTCAAAAAAATTATCGTACTGAACTTTTCTACACTGAGTGGATATTTACTTTTCTTTTCACAGTTGAATATTTTCTAAGAATAATTTGCGTGAAACAACCTTTACGCTATTGCATCAGTTTCTTTGGGTTTGTCGACTTATTATCGATCTTACCCACCTATATTTCTTTACTATTCCCCGGTGCCCAATACCTACTGGTTATTAGAATTCTCCGCCTTTTACGTATCTTCAGAATCCTTAAACTAACCGAGTATATGGGCGAAGCCAGTGTACTGATGGACGCTCTAAATAATAGTAAACGTAAAATCTTAGTTTTCCTTTACACCGTCTTAGCCGTCGCGATCGTCTGTGGTGCGCTCATGTATACTATTGAAGGCCCCACATCAGGATTCACGAGTATTCCACGTTCTGTCTATTGGGCGATTGTGACACTCACTACAGTGGGTTATGGCGACATTGCCCCCCAGTCCCCTCTCGGCCAAATAGTCGCCTCAGCGATTATGATTTTAGGCTATGGCATTATTGCTGTTCCCACAGGTATTTATAGCCTCGAGTTGGTTAAGTCATACAATGCTAACACCATACGCAATGACGCCTGTCCTTCTTGTGGTGAAACCGGTCATGGTTCTGATGCCGAATTTTGTAAATTTTGCGGAAATACACTGGAGGATAATCACTCATAACGCTAAAATAAAATCACCCTAGCTACCCTTAAAGAGGCACTGAATCCTTATGCGTTTTCTACATACAATGATTAGAGTCCATGACTTAGACAAATCGATGGATTTTTATTGCACCAAACTCGGTCTTCTGGAAAGCCATCGCATAGAAAGTGAGGCCGGTCGATTTACTTTAATCTATCTTTATGCACCCTACGACGAACAACAGGCAAACTCAATGCAAGCCCCCTTAATTGAATTAACTTATAACTGGGATCCCGAGCACTATACCGGTGGCCGTAACTTTGGTCACTTAGCCTTTGAGGTCGATGATATTTATGCCACCTGTCAAAAACTTATGGGACAAGGCATTACGATTAACCGCCCTCCTCGCGATGGTTATATGGCCTTTATTCGTTCCCCTGATGAAATTTCAATAGAACTGTTACAAAAAAAACAACCGCTAGAACCTCGAGAACCTTGGGTCAGTATGGAAAATAGTGGATGTTGGTAAGATGTGCATGGGCTAATAACAGCCATTCTGAACAACATTACCATGATTATGAATGGGGCGTACCGGTTCATCATGACCCAAAATTATTTGAATTCCTCATCTTAGAAGGTGCGCAAGCCGGGCTGAGCTGGTCAACGGTTCTCAACAAGCGTGATGCCTTTCGCCTTGCCTTTGACCAATTCTCTGTTGAAAAAGTCGCGTATTATGACGACGTTAAAGTGAAACAACTGCTCAACAATTCGACTATTATCCGTAATCGACTAAAAATAAAGTCAGCGATCAATAACGCTCAAGCCTTTATCAAAGTCCAACAAGAATTGGGTTCTTTTGACCATTACATCTGGCAATTTGTTAATCACCGAACCATTCAAAACAACTGGAAAACAAAAACCGAATTACCTGCTCAAACCTCATTATCGCAGACGATCAGTAAAGACCTTAAACGGCGTGGTTTTACCTTTGTAGGCCCAACCATTTGTTATGCCTTTATGCAAGCAACAGGAATGGTCAACGACCATACCCGTGATTGTTTTCGACATACCCCCTTACAACAAAGCAATTAACAATCGCCAAATAAAACGAAGTAATGGGTTCTAACCTGAAAAACCAAAAATATTGCTATAATGAAAGGTTAGATTTAACTCTATTAAAACATGAGGACTGATTGTGGCAATAAACGGTGAAGAATTTAAACAAGCTCTGCAAAACTGGGCCAGTGGTATTACTATTGTGACTACTCAAAGTGATTCTTTTGGTCTGCAAGGCATGACAGTTTCTTCCTTTTCCAGCGTATCGATGGAACCCCCTCAGGTTTTAGTCTGCATCAACCAATCGGTTAGCACCGGTGACGGCCTTAAAGAAAGCGGTGTATTTGCCATTAATATTTTATCATCTGAACAACAAAGCACCTCTAACCTGTTTGCCAACCCGAATAAATATGAAGAACGCTTCGTAAATACCCCATACACTCTCGGTCACAATGGCGCACCCTTGCTAACCAGTAGCCTAGCCTCACTGGAATGCACCGTCATTGAACAAATAGCTGTCGGTACTCACTGGATAATTATTGGTGAAATTCAAGACATACATCTGAATGATGGCGAGCCACTCCTTTATTACAAGGCCGGCTATCACCTTATTCAAGATCATTCGTAACCGCCTAAGCCATAAATCGTTCTAAGGCCACAACAGTATAGCGTTCAATCAAGCAGTGTTTTAACCGCTTGCTCTGTGGTCAGAAATACTCGTTCTGGTGTTAATTGTGCTAAGAACTCAGTCCGCTCAAGGCGGTCCATCACCGGGCCCTTCACCTCTGACAAACACAGTTTAATATTGGCTAAAGATAATTCCTTATTCAAATTCACCAGCACTTCCAGTGCTGTTGCATCAATATTACTCACAGAAGCAAAAATCAAAACCACGGAGCGTGCGTCTGGGTGTTGGGTAAGTTCCCCATTGACAAACTCTTCAATAAAAATAATATTGTGATAAGTCATGCTTTCATCAATACGAAGTAACAATAAGGTATCCCACGTTTGAACGGTGTGACGACGTTCATTACGAAAATGCTCAGTTCCCGGGACCCGCCCTACGACCGCAATATGTGGATGACTGACTTTACGGATATGACTAACAAATGTCATGATTACTCCAATCGCTAAGCCTTCTTCAATCCCTAAGAGCAAAACGCCCAACAACGTAACAACCTCAGAAGCCCCCTCACAGTTATCATAACGCCATGTTTTTATAATTGAATTCAGGCGGACCAACGGTAAAACAGCCATAATGATAATAGCTGCCAATGTTGCTTTGGGGATAAAATAAAACCCCGCGGTAAAAAACAACATTGCAATTGTCACAATCGACACCGCAACCAGCATTGCTAACTGCGTCCTAGCACCTGCTGAGAAATTAACCATCGTCCGACTAAAACCACCAGCCACCGACATACCGCCCGATAAAGCCGTCATCAGATTAGCCCCCCCTAAAGCAATAAGTTCCTGATTAGGGTCAATCTTTTGCCGCGTAATATTGGCAACCACTTTCGAAATGGCCACACTTTCTATATAGGCAATTAAGGCAATCATGGCCGAAAAAGGCAGTAACATTTGCCACTTAGGCGAACCGATAAAATCCAGACTCAATCGCGGCAAGCCAGCAGGCACATCGCCAACCACGGCCACATTAAACAGTCCATTTAAATCAAACCAGTAAACCGCTGTAGATGTACCAAAAACTGCTAAAATCGGCGCACATCTACTCAGACCGACCGCAATGGCTTCAGAAAAAGACAGCCTTTCCAGCACATAAGCCAAAGGCTTTCCAAAGCACAACATAATAAGCAAGGTTGTACCGGCCAAAAGAAGGGCCGTTGCATTAAAATTTGTAAGCGTGGTAGCCAAACAACTTAACTCCGGTTCACACGATTTAAACTGAACACCAATGACATGAGAGAGTTGACTCAAGATAATTAAAATAGCCGCACCACTGGTAAAACCCGTTAAAACCGGATGGCTAATCAGTTTAACAATCCCACCTAACCGAAAAAGCGCCATCAAAAGTAAAATAATGCCGCCTTCAGCAGCCAAAATTACCGCACTTTCCATAGGGTTTCCTAAGGCACTCACCTCAGGCGTTGATAACGCGGTTAACACCATAATCGCAGCAATAGAAACCGGCCCCACGGACAGTACGCGACTGGTTCCTGTTAATGCATAAAAAAACGGCGGCAAAATACTGGCATACAAACCCATTTGGACAGGTAACCCCGCCACCATGGCATAAGCAATACCTTGTGGAATCAATAAAATAGCAGTAATAACACCGGCGAATAAGTCGCCATTCAGGTCACGACGAGAATAAAACCTGAGCCAGTGAAAAATTGGAAAATACCTTGCCATCCTTGGACAAGGTATTCGGGAGAAAATTGAGAATCGCGTCATACACGTGAATTCCCTTTCTGATTAAGCATGATTAGTCTTGATCCAGAAACTCTTTAGCATAAGATTCTTTGCTGGGTATATCTAAGGTATGTCCTGGAAGCATCCAATGCCAATACAGCCAAGGAAAACCTATTTTCTTACCAATCCACCAGATAAAACGATTTTCACGTGGATCTAATTTAGGAAAAGAAGGCGTCACTTTGCCACCGTAAGAAAATTCCGCCAACATAACTGTACTTAACGAGGTGGTTAAAGGACAAGAACCGTAACCCTCATAACCTTCCTGAACAGCCTCATTGTTAATTAATCTCAAAATGTTTTTTACGACAACCGGCACCTGCTTTCTCACCGCCGCAGCTGTTTTAGCATTAGGTGTTGAGCCCGCATCTCCTAATCCGAATATATTGGCAAACTTATTATGTTGTAAAGTTCGATCATTCAAATC